>NZ_WIWK01000129.1:0-15864 GCF_009600165.1 Pseudomonas sp. FSL R10-0399 | reverse complement strand
TTGGGTAGTTTTTTTGAATAAAAACAATGGGTTATTTTATGTTTGATAAGAGCGAGCTTGCCTCGCGATCTTTTAAACGATCAAAAGATCGCGAGACAAGCTCGCTCCTACAGAGGTTTGGCGGTTGATCGGCCGCGCCAGCGGTCAATCACCACCATCAGCAGCGCCACCGCCACAAACCCCGCCAAAATCCCCAACGCGTTCACAAACGTCTGCGCATACCCCAGTTTGTTGACATCAATAAACGGGTACGGGTACATGCCCAGCGCATGCCCGCGCCACAGCAAATAGGCAAAGTACACAATCGGGTACAACGCCCACACCGCGATGTGGCTCAGGCGCAACGTGCCTTTGGGCACGCAAAACCACCAGTACAAGGTGAACAGCACGGGCATGACGTCGTGCAACAGTTCATTGGCCAGCCAGTGCAGCCCCTGCGGTTGCCAAAGGTTGCGCAGCAACAAGCTGTAGGCGGCGCCCACCACGATGATGCTTACAGCAATCCCGCTGCTGACCCACGGTTGCAAGAAAAACCTCCGGACCCTGGAGTCCTGCGTAAGAGCGGCGTAAGTCAGCACAGTGGCGGTCAGGGTATTGGTCAGCACCGTGAAAAAGCTGAAGTAATTGACCAGCCCGCCCAGCAGGCTAGCGCCGGATGTCCAGCGGGCAATCAGCACCAGGTCGAGCTGAATCGCCAACCCGCTCCAGCCCAGAATGGCCATTAATGCTAACCAGCGGTGAGTGTGCGCTGCACGCATACGCCGATCAGAGCTCGCGCTTGGTGCGGGCGTATTTCACGTAGAGCTTCTCGACCTTCTCACGGGCCCACGGCGTTTTGCGCAAAAACGTCAGGCTCGACTTGATGCTCGGATCGCTTTTGAAGCAGCGAATATCAATGCGCTCGGCCAGCCCTTCCCACTCGTAATGCGCCACCAGCGCAATCAGGATCTGTTCCAGCGTGACGCCGTGCAGGGGGTTGTTGTTGGGTTCAGTCATGCCGAGCCTTTTTAAGCAGAAGTAGGAAAGCCGCGCACCTTAGCTCAGGGGCCAGTCATTTGGAACACGGTGAGTTTAGCCGGGCCTGCGCCCTTGCAGAAAAAGTTCCGCTTGGCGCGACCAAATGCGATGTTATATTGTAACGATACAGTCGTTACCCAGAGCGCTCAGCGCCACGCTTTTCATTACCCTTGCCAAGGAATCTGCAATGTCCTCCCCTGCTTTGCCACGCTCACTGCGCCGTCTGCGTTTGACGCCGCTCGCCACGGCCCTGCTTATTGCCTCCCCCGCCTATGCACTGGAGCTGCAACCCCAAGTCATCACTGGTAACCCGCTGGGCAGCAGCCAATTGGCTTCTCCCACCACAGTGCTAGAAGGTGATGACCTGACGCTGCAGCAACAAGGCAGCCTGGGTGAAACCCTCAACAAGCAACCGGGTGTGTCGTCGTCTTACTTCGGACCGGGCGCCAGCCGACCGATCATTCGCGGCCTGGACGGCGACCGGATCCGCATTTTGCGCAATGGCGTGGGCGCACTGGACGCCTCGTCGCTGTCCTACGACCACGCCGTGCCACTGGACCCGGTCAACGTTGAGCGCATTGAAATCGTCCGTGGCCCGGCCGCCCTGCTCTACGGCGGCAACGCCATCGGTGGCGTGGTCAATACCCTCGACAACCGCATCCCCACCGAAGCCATCAACGGCATTCAGGGTGCAGGCGAATTGCGCTATGGCGGCGCCGACACCACGCGCAGCAGCGCAGGCAAGCTGGAAGCCGGTAACGGCACGTTTGCCCTGCACCTGGACGCCAACGCACGTCAGTTCAATGACCTGAAAATCCCCGGTTACGCCCGCGATCGCCACGCCCCGGAAGGCGAAGATGACAGCGATCAAAAGAAAGGCCGCCTGAGCAATAGCAGTGGCCGACAGGACGGCGGCGCGGTTGGCGGTTCCTACACATGGGATGACGGCTACGCGGGCATCTCTTACAGCAACTACGACTCCAATTACGGTTCCCCTGCCGAAGACGACGTGCGCATCCGCATGAAGCAGGATCACTACGCCTTCGCCTCGGAGATCCGCAACCTGCAAGGCCCGTTCAGCTCGCTCAAACTGAACGCTGGCTACACCGATTACGAACACCGTGAAATCGAAGGCGGCGAAGTCGGCACCACCTTCAAGAACAAAGGCTACGAAGCGCGTGTTGAAGCGCGTCATGTGCCGATCGGCCCACTGAACGGGGTGATTGGCGCGCAGGTCAACCGCAACGAATTCTCGGCCCTCGGCGAAGAGGCTTTCGTACCGCAGACCGACACCACCACCGGCGCGCTGTTTATTCTTGAAGAGCTGCAAGCCACCGAGCGACTTAAACTCAGCCTCGGCGGGCGCCTGGAACACACCGTGGTTGACCCGAATGCCAAGGGCAATGAGCGCTTCGAAGCGGCCGACAACTCCAAGCGCTTCACCGCGGGCAGCCTGTCTTCAGGCGCGGTGTTCACCCTGACACCGATCTGGTCGCTGGCCGCAACGCTGGGCTACACCGAGCGCGCGCCGACTTTCTACGAGCTGTATGCCAACGGCGCCCACGTTGCCACCGGCACTTACGAGTTGGGCAACCCGAACCTGTCAAAAGAAAAAGCCGTGTCCAGCGACCTGGCCCTGCGCTTTGACAATGGCACCCACAACGGCAGCGTTGGCGTGTTCTACAGCCACTTCTCCAACTACATCGGCCTGCTCGGCACGGGCCGCACCCTGAACGACGAAGGCGAGCCAGACGCCAGCGGTATTCCGGAATACACCTACTCCGGCGTGCGCGCACGTTTCGTAGGGTTTGAGGCCAAGGATCACTGGAAGCTTGGCGAAAGCGCCTACGGCAAATTTGCACTGGAACTGTCGGGCGATTACACCCGCGCTACCAACCTCGACACTGGCGAAGCGTTGCCACGTATTGCGCCGTTGCGCCTGAGCAGCGGTTTGCTGTGGGAACTCAATCGCTGGCAGGCACGGGTCGATGTTGAACACGCCAGCAACCAGGGCCGCGTACCGGACAACGAGTCGGGCACCAATGGCTACACCACCCTGGGCGCCAGCGCCGGTTACAACTTTACGGTGGGCGGCAGCCAGTGGCTGGCCTTCGTCAAAGGCGACAACCTGACCGACCAGACCGTGCGTTATGCCAGCTCGATCCTGCGTGATATCGCCCCGGCACCGGGCCGCAGTGTTGAAGTAGGCCTGCGCACAACGTTCTAAGCCATACCCCTGCCGCTGTAGGAGCGAGCTTGCCTCGCGATCTTTTGATCTTTAAAAGCAAAAGATCGCGAGACAAGCTCGCTCCTACAGTTTTTTTTCTAAACCATTCCCTACCTCATTTCCCTCAAACACCGTCGAACGTGAGGCAAAAAGCCCCTGAGACGAACGGTCGCAGGTGACTGTTACAGAATCCGAAATGATCCATGTCAATTAAAGTGCTGTTTCTAAACGTTTCGTCGCTTTATCATTTCCGCATCAAGGGCTGAAACGTTTCACGCCAGCCCTTACATTCTGAAAGTGTGAGTCCTGCCTGCAAAGACAGCGCTACCCACTTCACCGCCCGACCAAAAAGACCTTCATCTCGACCTATGTCCACATTTCTGACTTTGCGCAAAGACAGCGCGCTATTCCCTATGGCCGGGCAAAAAGCCCTGACCCTGATCGGCGGCATTACTGCCCTGGGTTTCGCCAGCTTCGTACAGGCCGCACCGGCGTTCGACAGCGATTCAAAATGGATGTTCGGCGATTGGGACGGCTCTCGTACCGCACTGGAAAAGCAAGGCTATAGCTTCTCGCTCGACTACGTGGGCGAAGTCGGCTCCAACCTGCACGGCGGCTACGACCATGACCGCACCGCGCGTTACAGCGATCAGTTCGGCCTGGGCACGCACCTGGATTTGCAAAAAATCCTGGGCTGGCACGACGCTGAATTCCAGCTGACGATTACCCAGCGCGATGGCAACAATATCAGCAATGACCGGATCAACGACCCGCGGGTCGGCGGCTTCACCTCGGCCCAGGAGGTCTGGGGCCGTGGCCAGACCACACGCCTGACGCAGATGTGGTACCAGCAAAAGTTCTTCGACCAGAAGCTCGACATCAAGGCCGGTCGCTTCGGTCAGGGCGAAGACTTCAACAGCTTCCCTTGCGACTTCCAGAACCTCGCGTTCTGCGGCTCGCAGGTGGGTAACTGGGCCGGCAGCATCTGGTACAACTGGCCGGTCAGCCAATGGGCGCTGCGGATCAAATACCACCTCACGCCCGAGCTGTATGCACAGGTCGGCGCCTATGAGCAAAACCCGTCCAACCTGGATCGCGGTAACGGCTTCAAGCTCAGCGGCAGCGGTACGCAAGGCGCGGTGTTGCCGGTTGAACTGGTGTGGACACCGACACTTAATGGCCTGCCGGGCGAATACCGCGCGGGTTATTACTACAGCAGCGCCAAAGCCACCGACGTCTACAAAGATGCCAACGGCCAACCGGCAGTTTTAAGCGGCGAAGCCTATCGCAGCAGTTCGAGCAAGCACGGCCTGTGGTTGGGCGTGCAGCAGCAACTCACCAGCCGTGCCAGCGATCAATCCCGTGGCTTGAAGGTGTTTGCCAACGCCACCCTGCACGACAAAAAAACCAACGCCATCGACAACTATGTTCAGGCAGGCGTTGTGTACAAAGGCGTGTTCGATGCACGCCCCAAAGACGACATCGGCTTTGCCATGGCCCGCGTTCACGTCAACCCGGCCTACCGCAAAAATGCCGAAGCAACCAACCAGGCTCGCGGCGTTTACGACGCCAGCAACCTGGACTACTTGCCACCTCAGCACACTGAGTACAGCGCCGAGTTGTATTACGGCGTGCACGTTACCGACTGGCTGACGGTGCGACCGAATCTGCAATACATCCGCCATCCGGGCGGTGTTTACACCGTGGATAACGCCCTGATCGGCGGTTTGAAAATTCAAAGTTCGTTCTGACAAGCGAGCGACAAGCCGCAAGTTGATAGCTAAACGCTTGAAGCTTGCCGCTTGAAACTTGCCGCTAAATCCTATTTACAACGGAGAACCTCACTATGAGCACTGATGGTGCTTTGAGTAGAAGCCGCTTGCTGCCGACATTGCTCGGTATCCTGCTGGTGTTAATGGGCCTGGCCATGTTGGTCGGGGGTATCAAGCTGGTGACACTCGGCGGATCGACGTACTACCTGCTGGCCGGTCTCGGCTTCGGGCTGTCGGGCGCCCTGCTGATCGCCGGGCGCCGTGCGGCGCTGGCGTTGTACGCACTGGTGTTGTTCGCCAGCACCGTCTGGGCGCTGGTCGAAGTCGGCCTGGACTGGTGGCAACTGGTGCCGCGTCTGGCCCTGTGGTTCGCCATCGGTATCGTTCTGCTGCTGCCATGGTTGCGTCGCCCGCTGTTGCGCGGCCAGTCGGCACCGGTTGCAACCGGCGCGCTGAGCATCGCCGTGGTCCTGGCAGGTGTGGCTGCACTGGCAAGCCAGTTCACCAACCCTGGCGAGATCAAGGGCGAGCTGGGCCGTGACGCCGTTCCGGGCATGGCCAACACCGCACCCGACATGCCTGAAGGTGACTGGCAGTCCTATGGCCGTAGCGGCTATGGCGATCGTTACTCGCCACTGAAACAAATCACCCCGCAAAACGCCCACAGCCTGGTGCCTGCATGGACCATGCGTACTGGCGACATGCCAGGGCCGAATGACCCGGGTGAAACCACCGCTGAAAACACCCCGCTGAAAGTTAACGGCATGCTCTATGTGTGCACGCCGCATAGCCAGGTGATTGCGCTTGATCCGGACAGCGGCAAGGAAATCTGGCGCTACGATCCGAAGATCAGCACGCAAAATGCTGCCAACTTCAAAGGCTGGGCACACATGACGTGCCGTGGCGTGAGCTATCACGACGAAAACGCCTACGCCAAAGCCAGCACTGAACAAAGCGCTGCCGAGCCGGCTGCAGCCACGTCGAGCAACTCTTGCCCGCGTCGTCTGTTCTTGCCAACCGCCGACACCCGCCTGATCGCCCTCAATGCCGACACCGGTAAAGTCTGCGAAGACTTCGGTGACCACGGCTCGGTCGACCTGCGCCACAACATCGGCAGCTTTGCACCCGGCGGTTACTACTCCACATCGCCACCTGCGGTCACCAAAGACCTGGTAGTGATTGGCGGCCACGTGACCGACAACGTCTCCACTGACGAGCCATCCGGCGTGATCCGTGCGTACGACGTACGTACCGGCAAGCTGGTCTGGAACTGGGACAGCGGCAACCCGGACGACACCACGCCGATTGCTGAAGGCCAAACCTACACCCGCAACTCGCCTAACATGTGGTCGATGTTCGCGGTCGATGAAAACCTCGGCATGCTCTACCTGCCGATGGGCAACCAGATGCCTGACCAATATGGTGGCGACCGTACCGAAGACTCCGAGCGTTACAGCGCTGGCGTGACGGCACTGGACATCACCACCGGTAAGGTTCGCTGGTACCGTCAGTTCACTCACCATGACCTGTGGGACATGGACGTGGGCGGTCAGCCGACCCTTATGGACCTGAAGACTGCTGACGGCGTGAAACCGGCGCTGCTGGCATCGACCAAGCAAGGCAGCATCTACGTTGTTGACCGTCGTAATGGCGAAGACATCGTGCCGATCCGCGAAATCCCGGCGCCGGGCGGTGCTGTCGCAGGTGACCACACCGCGCCAACCCAACCGCGTTCGGACCTGAACATGATCCCGCCGCAACTGACCGAGCGTGACATGTGGGGCGTGACCCCGTTTGACCAAATGCTCTGCCGGATCAACTTCAAATCCCTGCGTTACGACGGCATGTACACCCCGCCTTCGCTGCAAGGTTCGATCGTTTACCCGGGCAACTTCGGCGTGTTTGACTGGGGCGGCATTTCGGTCGACCCGGTGCGTCAGATCGCGTTCCTGAACCCGAGCTACATGGCGTTCACCTCCAAGCTGGTACCCCAGGCTGACGTAGCAGCCATGGGCCCACGCAAAGGCGAAACCTCGGGCGTACAACCGAACAAGGGCGCTCCATACGGTGTGATCCTTGAGCCGCTGCTGTCGCCGGTTGGCCTGCCTTGCCAGGCGCCATCGTGGGGTTACGTTGCAGCGGTCGACCTGACCAACAACAACGTGATCTGGAAACACAAGAACGGCACCGTGCGTGACAGCTCGCCGGTACCGATCCCGCTGCCAATGGGCGTTCCAAGCCTGGGCGGGACCGTGACCACGGCCGGTGGCGTTGCTTTCCTGAGCGGCACCCTGGACCAATACCTGCGTGCTTACGACGTGAACAACGGTAAAGTCCTGTGGGAAGGTCGCCTGCCAGCAGGCGGTCAAGCCACGCCAATGACCTACGCAGGCAAGGACGGCACCCAATACGTGCTCGTCATGGCCGGTGGTCATGGTGGTCTGGGCACCCAAAAGGGTGACTACATCATGGCGTTCAAACTGGCTAAATAAGCGTTACAGCCAGGTATGAAAAAGGCGGCTATCTCTCGATAGCCGCCTTTTTATGTCTGCATATTTAAGATCAAAAGATCGCAGCCTTCGGCAGCTCCTACGCGAGCCACCTCTACCGTAGGAGCTGCCGCAGGCTGCGATCTCTTAAGAAATCAGTGCCGTAGCCCGTAACTCATTCAACCAGCTCTCAAACGCCGCAGCGTCCAGCGGCCGGCTGATCAGGTAGCCTTGCGCCGTGTCGCACTGCCAGCGCTTGAGCAAGTCCAGGCTGTGAGGGTATTCAACGCCTTCGGCCACCACTTTTAGCCCCAGGTTATGGCTCATTTCAATGGTCGAGCGCACGATCACCGCATCTTCACTGGCTTCGTCCAGGTTACGCACAAAGGACTGGTCAATTTTCAGTTCCTGTACCGGCAACCGCTTGAGGTGGGCCAGCGAGGAATAGCCCGTGCCAAAGTCGTCCACCGACAAACTGATCCCGCAATCGCGTAGCCCTCTGAGCACCGCCAGCGAATGCTCGGGGTCGTGCATCACCGCGCTTTCGGTGATCTCGAAAGTCAGTTGCTGCGCTGCCACCTGATACTGCGCCAGCAAGGCCTGCACTTGCGGGGCCAGGCAATCACCGCGCAAATCGTCCGCCGAGATGTTGATCGACAGTTGCAGGTGCAGCCCGCGGCGGTTCCACTCGGCCAGTTGCCGAATGCTCGCTTCAATCACCCAGTCGGTCAGCAGTTTCATGCTCCCGGAGCGTTCTGCCAGCGGGATGAACTCTGCCGGTGAGACCACGCCAAACACCGGATGCTGCCAACGCAGCAAAGCTTCGGCCTGGCTCACATGCCCGCTGCGCAGGTCGAGTTTGGGCTGGTACTGAATAAACAGTTCGCCGTCACTGGCGGCATGGCGCAAGTCCCGAATCAACTGAATTTGCCGTTGATGCGCGAGGTCGCGGTCCTGTTGATAGACCTGCAGATAGCCGGTCAAGGCCGCTGCGTCACTGCGCGCAATGGCAGCGCGGGCCATCAGCTCTTCGGCGGTTTGGCCATGGGTTGGATACACCGAGATGCCCATGCGAACATCCAGTTGCACATCATGCCCGTCGAGGTTCAGGGGCTGGCTCAACAATCCATACAAGCGATCCGCCATCGCCACCCCGGCATCGACCTGGGTGTTTTCCAGCAGCAACAAGAATTCGTTGCCGGTGATGCGTGCGGCCGTGCTGCTTTCAGGCAGTGCCTCGATCAGCACATGGGTGGTTTTGAGCATGATCAACTCCAGACCTTCCGGGCCAGAGCTTTCGCTGATCAAGCGGTAATTTTCAATCCCCAGATAAATCAACACCACGCTGCGTCGGGCGGTAATGGCGCTGCCCAGGCGCTCCATGACCAACGCCCGGTTGGGCAGCCCGGTCAATGGATCATGCAATGCGTTGTGCGCCAATTGCTGTTCACGCACGGCAATTCCGTTTTGCATGGCATTGAATGCCCTGGCCAGAAAACCCAGTTCATCGCGGCGTTTAAGCACCACCGGTGTTGAGTAGTCACCCCGCCCGATACGCTGCGCCGCTGCGGCCAGCAGGCTGACCGGGCGCGACACTTCTCGCGCCAGCCACAAGGCGCCCAGCAATGAGGCCAGCAAGGCCGCGAGGGAGATCCATAAAAACTTGCGGTCCAGCGAGGTGAACGCCTGCAGTGTCTGGTCCAGCGGGCTTTGCAGCAAGGCCATGACCTGACCGTTGGCGGGGTCGCCTGAGTTGGCCAGTTGCAGCAGTTGCCCCAAAAAGCGCTTACCGGCGAACTCACTGAAGTGCGTCAAGGGCCCCGGAGGGTTGTCGCGCAAGAACCGCACAAGGCTCTCTTCCATCGCCTCTGGCTGGGTGCTGGCCAGCGCCCCGGAACGCCCGTCTTTCACTCCCAAAAATGACACCTCAAGGTTGCTCAAGGTGCGTAACTCTTGGGCAAATACTTCATCCATCGGCATCGCCGACACCACCCGCATCACGGGCAAAGGCGCCAGCACCACACCTTGCACCATCATGTAGGGGCGCTCGTCGAGTACCCCGATCAGCTTGATCTGTGAGCCGCGCCGCGCCTGGCTCAAGGCTTGAGCGTACGGAAAAGTCTGCCCTGGCGGCAGGCTCGCCAGGGTACTGATGATGATCTTGCCCTGCAGGTCGAGCACGAACAGGTCACTGTCGCGCAGGCTGGCCTCGAAGGTTTCCAGGGCATTTTCAATTTCTTGCGGGCGACCATCGATGACAGCTTCACGAAAATCCTGGTCATTGGTCAGCCAGTTAAGGCCGTACTGAATACGCCGCGCACGAAAATCGACAAACCGCTCGAACACCCGGGTGCCGTTTTTCAACTGATTTTCAGCTTGATCGCTGGCCGCCGTGACGGTCGCCGCCTTTACCGCGAAATACACGGCACCGATCACGACCAGCAACAGCAGCGCGAGTACGAAGCTGATATGAGCCTGAAAGCTATTGCGCAATTTCATCGGCGGGCCTCAATCCATTGACGATGTACTGCCTGTGTAACGAATCCCTGAGGCATGCGGGCACTCTCTCGCCAACTTAAAAGTCAAATAACTGACTTTTAGCCCAGCTTTGATAATTTTCCAGCCTCGTCGTCACAAACAAGAAGATCGCCTAATAAACACGGGCCGTCTACCGTCAAGTTGTTGGCGACAAAGGCATAGCTTTTCTACTGGCATGCAACAACGCAACACGCGCACGGAAAGAAACGGCGCCTTGGCCTATGGTTGGGTGTTGGCTGATTTACGCGGTGAACAAAACTTCACCATTGAAACCTCTGGCTCCGTGCCCCATCTAAAGCACATACCCCATTGCGCAGGTGCCCCATGAGCGACCAGCAAAATTTTAAAGAGAACACCGTCGAGCACGCTGATATAGAACACAACGAAGCTGAATCAACCGCTCACAAGGGCGGGACCGAGCTGGCCCTGCCGGGTCAGAACCTGCCGGACAAGGTGTACATCATCCCGATTCACAATCGGCCGTTCTTCCCGGCACAAGTGCTGCCGGTCATCGTCAACGAAGAACCCTGGGCCGAAACCCTAGACTTGGTCAGCAAGTCGCCTCATCACTCGCTGGCGTTGTTTTTTGTCGACACGCCCACTGATGACCCGCGCCATTTTGATACCACCAGCCTGCCCGAGTACGGCACGCTGGTGAAAGTGCACCATGCCAGCCGCGAAAACGGCAAATTGCAATTTGTGGCACAGGGCCTGAGCCGCGTGCGCATCAGCATGTGGCTCAAACACCACCGTCCGCCGTATCTGGTAGAAGTCGAATACCCGCAGGAAGCCAATCAGCCCACCGATGAAGTCAGGGCTTATGGCATGGCGCTGATCAACGCGATCAAAGAGCTGCTGCCGCTTAACCCGCTGTACAGCGAAGAGCTGAAAAACTACCTCAACCGCTTCAGCCCTAACGACCCTTCGCCCCTCACCGACTTTGCCGCCGCCTTGACCTCGGCCACAGGCAACGAGCTGCAAGAAGTGCTCGATTGCGTGCCCGTCCTCAAGCGCATGGAAAAAGTCTTGCCGATGCTGCGCAAGGAAGTCGAAGTCGCACGTCTGCAAAATGAAATTTCCGCCGAAGTTAATCTCAAGATCGGCGAACATCAGCGTGAATTTTTCCTTAAAGAGCAGCTCAAGGTCATTCAGCAAGAGCTGGGGCTGACCAAAGATGATCGCAGTGCCGACATCGAGCAATTCAAGCAACGCCTTGAAGGCAAGACTCTGCCCGCCCAGGCCCGCAAGCGCATTGACGAAGAAATCAACAAACTGTCGATTCTTGAGACTGGCTCGCCCGAGTACGCGGTAACCCGCAATTACCTGGATTGGGCCAGCTCAGTGCCGTGGGGCGTGTTCGGCAAGGACAAACTGGACCTCAAGCACGCGCGCAAGGTGCTCGACGCCCACCACGCCGGGCTGGATGACATCAAAGACCGCATCCTCGAGTTCCTCGCCGTGGGCGCTTACAAAGGCTCGGTCAGTGGCTCGATCGTGTTGCTGGTCGGCCCGCCGGGCGTGGGTAAAACCAGTGTCGGCAAGTCGATTGCCGAATCGCTGGGCCGTCCGTTCTATCGCTTCAGCGTCGGCGGCATGCGCGACGAAGCCGAGATCAAGGGCCATCGTCGAACCTACATCGGTGCCCAGCCGGGCAAGCTGGTGCAGGCGCTTAAAGACGTTGAAGTGATGAACCCGGTGATCATGCTCGACGAGATCGACAAGATGGGCCAAAGCTTCCAGGGCGACCCGGCATCAGCGCTGCTGGAAACCCTCGACCCGGAGCAAAACGTCGACTTCCTCGACCATTACCTGGACTTGCGCCTGGACCTGTCGAAAGTGCTGTTTGTGTGCACCGCCAACACGCTGGACTCGATCCCCGGCCCTCTGCTCGACCGCATGGAAGTCATCCGCCTTTCGGGGTACATCACCGAAGAGAAAGTCGCGATTGCCAAGCGTCACCTGTGGCCTAAACAGCTGGAAAAAGCCGGTGTCGATAAAGCACGCCTGAGCATCACTGACAGTGCACTGCGCTTGCTCATTGATGGTTATGCCCGTGAAGCCGGTGTGCGCCAGTTGGAAAAACAACTGGGCAAGCTGGTGCGTAAGGCCGTGGTCAAGTTGCTCGACAACCCGGACGCGGTGATCAAGATCGGCCCTAAAGACCTCGAAGCCTCACTGGGCACCGCAGTGTTCCGCAACGAACAGGTCATCAGTGGCGTCGGCGTGATCACTGGCCTGGCCTGGACCAGCATGGGCGGCGCGACCTTACCCATTGAGGCCACACGCATTCACACGCTCAACCGCGGCTTCAAGCTGACGGGGCAATTGGGCGAGGTAATGAAAGAGTCTGCTGAAATCGCCTACAGCTACATCAGTTCCCACCTGAAGCAGTTTGGCGGCGACCCGCGTTTCTTTGACGAGGCCTTTGTGCACTTGCACGTGCCCGAGGGCGCCACGCCTAAAGACGGCCCGAGTGCCGGGGTCACCATGGCCAGCGCCTTGCTGTCTCTGGCGCGCAATCAGGCGCCGAAAAAAGGCATCGCCATGACCGGCGAACTGACCCTCACCGGCTATGTCCTGCCGATTGGCGGGGTGCGGGAAAAGGTCATTGCGGCCCGTCGGCAGAAAATCCACGAACTGATCTTGCCCGAGGCGAATCGTGGCAAGTACGAGGAACTGCCGGACTACTTGAAAGAAGGCATGACCGTGCACTTTGCCAAGCGCTTCACCGACGTGGCCAAAGTGCTGTTTTAAACGCCACGTGTACTGCCCTCTGAGTCAAAAAGGCGCAAACCCTTGCGCCAGAGGGGCTCGTATAAACAGGTTTGGCCGCTGGCCAAACCTGTATAACTAAACAACCTGTTATTTGTGACAGTAGACACATCTGTATTTCCCAACGTTAATAGCGTCTCAGCCGACAGGTATTAACGTTGGGAACTGCTATGCCACTTCATCATCCTGCGTATCAAAATCCCGATGCCCTTTGGCGCAACGTTAAGGGCCCAAGCGCTTTCAACCCCAGAACCCGCGGTGAACTCAAGGCCGAGTTGCTCGACAGATCCCCGTTTGCGGCGCAAGAAATGACTTTCGCCAGCAGCCACAAAAAAATCATCGTGACCGCAGAGTTCGACGAGTTCGGTTCCAAGGCGTATCGCGCCATTGCCCTGACTCTGGACATCAATATCCAATCGGGTATCTACCTGTTTAAACAGGGCGAACCTGGCCCGGTGCAAGGGATGTCCTACATCGAATACGTTGAAGTCGATGGGCGCGAGATGTACCACTTGAACCAGGCCAATGTCGGCACCTTGCACCTCAGCGTGATCGAGAGTTGCTACAGCGCCCGCCTGTTCACCTTTGAAGGCTCAGACCATAAAGGCGAAGCCCTTGAGATGTGCGGTGATTTCACCATCACCCCACCCCACGCCAGCTTCTGACTTTCCGGCTTGGGGCCGACGACAAATGGCGCAGCCGCCATCATGGGGTATGCTGCGCACTTGTCTTTGTCCGACCGGAGCCTGCAATGTCCCTCGCACGATTAGTCCCGCTGCTCAGCCTCGGTTTGCTGGCCGCCTGTGCGCACCCGCCTGCGCAAAACGTTACTGTTGAAGAACAAAGCGACTGCCCGATTCAACTGCATGTAGGGCAAAACCTCATGCTGTCGCTGCCCAGCAACCCCACCACCGGCTACCGCTGGGCCATCCAGGACTCGGCGGGCGGCGTGCTGCGCAGCCTTGGTCCGGAGGTCTACAACAGCAGCGATGACGGCCAACTGCTCGGCAGTGGCGGGCATTCGACCTGGCGCTTTGAGGCCTTTGCTGCGGGCAACGGCCGCCTGCGCCTGACCTCTCAGCAACCCTGGGAGCCCGAAGCAGAACCGGCGCAAACCTTCGATTGCCCCATCACCGTTAACTGAGCCTGCACGGCTTATCAGACAGACCGCGCATCCCGGCGCCAACTTGGCTAAAATGCGCCCCCGTTTTAACTATCCAGCGCCGGAACTGTCGTGAGCAAAGAAGTCGTGAGCAAAGAACCTGACCGTATTTTCGCCCAGCCCCTGGCCCAGGTCCCGGACTTCGCCTTTAACGAAGACGTGGTGCGGGTGTTCCCGGACATGATCAAGCGCTCGGTGCCGGGTTACCCGACGATTGTCGAAAACCTGGGCGTGCTCGCGGCTCAATTCGCCCAGCCCGACAGCGTGCTGTACGACTTGGGCAGTTCCTTGGGCGCGGTGACCCAGGCTTTGCGCCGCCATGTGCGCACCGATGGCTGCAAAGTCATTGCCGTGGACAACTCCACCGCCATGGTCGAGCGCTGCCGTGAATACCTCAACGCCCAGAACTCGATGTTTCAGGAGTTGCTGCCGGTCGAGGTAATCGAAGGCGACATTCTGGCCCTGGAATTTCAGCCTGCCTCGGTAGTGGCGCTGAACTTCACCCTGCAATTTATCGCCCCTGACCAGCGCCTGGCCTTGCTCAGCCGGATTCGCCAGTCGTTGCTGCCGGGTGGCGCGATGATCCTCTCCGAGAAGCTGCGCTTCAGTGATCCCGAAGAGCATGCGCTGCTGACCGATCTGCACATCGCCTTCAAGCGGGCCAACGGTTACAGCGACCTTGAAATTGCGCAAAAGCGCAGCGCCATCGAAAACGTCATGAAGCCCGACAGCCTCGAAGAACACCGCGAACGCCTGCTGGCGGCCGGGTTCTCGAAAGTCGTGCCGTGGTTCCAGTGTCTTAACTTTGCCTCGTTGATTGCCTTGCCATGATTGATCTTTCCCCCCTCGCCCGCCGTTTGGCCGGGACGCCCTTGGCTGAATGGGCCAACACTCTGCAAGCGCAGCTCGACGTCAAAATGGAGAAAGGTCACGGCGACCTGGAACGCTGGCAAAGCGCACTGGACGCCTTGCCCAACGTGCTGCCGACCGAGATCGACCTGCTCAACGGCCTGACCCTGGACACCGACTGCGACGACGCCACCCGCGCGCAAATGCGCCAGGCGCTGCTCGGCCTGTCACCGTGGCGCAAAGGCCCGTTTGACTTGTTCGGTGTGCATGTCGACACCGAGTGGCATTCAGACTGGAAATGGTCGCGCGTGGCGCCGCACATCGACCTCAAGGGCAAGCGCATCCTCGATGTTGGCTGCGGCAATGGTTATTACATGTGGCGCATGCTCGGCGCAGGCGCCCACAGCGTGATCGGCGTCGACCCCAACTGGCTGTTCTTCTGCCAGTTCCAGGCCGTTCAACGCTTTTTGCAGCAAGAGGCCGCCTGGCACCTGCCCTTCCCGTTCGAAGACCTGCCGGCCAACCTGGAAGGCTTCGACACGGTGTTTTCCATGGGCGTGTTCTACCACCGCCGCTCCCCCATCGAGCATTTGCTGGCGTTGAAAGACTGCCTGGTCAAAGGGGGCGAACTGGTGCTGGAAACCCTGGTGATTGAAGGCGATGTGAACCAGGTGCTGGTGCCCGAAGACCGCTACGCGCAGATGCGCAACGTGTGGTTCCTACCCTCGATCCCCGCCCTGGAACGCTGGCTGCGCCGTGCCGGTTTCAGTGACGTGCGTTGCGTCGACGTGAGCATCACCACCGTCGAGGAACAACGTGCGACTGAATGGATGAAATACCAGTCGCTGAGCGACTACCTGGACCCGAACGACCACAGCAAAACCATCGAAGGCCTGCCCGCGCCGATGCGCGCCGTGATCGTCGCTAAAAAATAAAACCATCCACCCCCCTGTGGGAGCGGGCTTGCTCGCGATATGAACACCTCGGTACATCATGTATATCGAGGTGATCTCATCGCGAGCAAGCCCGCTCCCACAG
>NZ_WIWK01000128.1:0-16384 GCF_009600165.1 Pseudomonas sp. FSL R10-0399 | reverse complement strand
TGGTGTCCACGTATTTTTGAACTGACACCATCGCCCTTATAGTTGGGATCGGGTAGATGACTTCGCCGGACGGATACAACGCAGGATCGTCCACTGTCGTTTCTATTGCCAAAAAAAAGGGTGCCCCAAGAGGCACCCTTTGATCGCAACTGAGTTTTCCACATCATCCTTGACCACTGCTCAGCCGCTGACTACGCAATCGCGTAGGAACATTCTCAGCCATTTTGCGGGCCATGACAACGAATCCCGCAATACGACTTGGCCTAGCGGCCTTACAGGGCGCGAGAGCAACCAGATTTGAACCGGGAATCAATGCACAAGGCGCTGAGGTTGCCATGGGCAATATCTACCGATTATTGGTCTTCTGATCTTTGATACTGCCCGAGCAACGTCAAACCACTGGCTGGAACGAGTACTTCCCCCGTAATAGCAGCGGGCGCAGGATTAAGAGCGAGCACCCCAAAATCCTTCTGTGTTGGCATGTACTTACGGGCACTTTCCATTGAAAGCCACCCTACGTGATTCATGAGTGTATTAATGTCCCAGCCTTCCCTGACTGCCCAGTCTGCGAATCCACGGCGCAAAGAGTGAGTACTGAATTTCGGCTCATTAGGGAACAGATCGCCGGCCACACGATTCAAAATGTGCTCGATGCTTTGACGATGAATCCCCGTTGGAGCCAACTTCCCCCATCGACTAATCGACCGGAAAACCAATCCCTTTGTGATCCCTGACACCTGTATCCAATCAAGGTATGCCGAAGTAGGGCAATATGCTTTCAGCGCTGGTAAATTATAGGTGGTGCCACTCGCATCCCTGTCAGTCTTGCTGTACGACAGGAAGATGGTCATGCCTTGGTTCCTGTTGGCCACCACATTTTCGAATGTCACGCGGCTCAATTCATCACTACGAAAGGCTTGCCAAAATCCAACAAGGATCAATGCCAGATCACGATGAGTGCGCAGAATTGCGCCCTCAGCATCGCGACGTGTTGGAGAGTCAATAGGAGCAGTTGTGCACGCAGTATTCCACGCCTGAATTGCAAGTATCTTCTCCGCTTCCAACTTGTCACAGATCGCCAAAAGGTGCTTAAAGGTCAGGGGATATGCTTGCTTCGTAATGCCCTTGTGAACCTTGGAGATACCCTTCAACGTGGCTTTAACATCCTTGTCGAAGGTAGGGTCTCCGAACCCTTGTTCTTTGTGCCATTTGGACAAAGCTGAGAGCCGTTGCCGGAGAGTGCTGACCTTCAAGGTTTTTGCGTAAGTCGTAATGTATTTGATTACTGCATCGCTGGTTGCGGGTAGCAACCCACCCCATTCAAAGCGATAGTGATCTATATGCGATTTATACGTGCGCTCGGTATTTGCTGACTTACCGGCCTCCAGATAGAGGCTCGCCAATGCCTCAATGTCTTCTGCACCAGCAGTACTGGTGGATGGCATTCCGTCCGGTGCAGAAGTGGGGGTAACTGGAATCATGGTTGGGAGTCTGACCTGAGTACTATCCTGGCAGTATAGCGGCGAGATAGGGGTAAGCCGCCAAATAGCAGTGCGGTAACAGCGACTTTACCAACCCCAATACCCGGAATCGAGGATAGCCATGGTTGCCATCAACGCCCCATTTGTGGGGTGAACTGTATAGGCCGACTCTCGTACGCCTTTTTGAAATCTGCGTCAGAGAGTTGACCGACTTCCTCTATGGTCCCGATTGACTTCACCGCGCTTAAGGCCGAGTTATCGAAAATGGAATTACCCGACGATTTGGCAATTCGCGCAGTGGCTACCTTACCGTTTCGGGTCATTTTCAACTGAATGAGGGTACTCAGACCCTCAATTTCGCCAGCAGGTTTATACCAGCTCGATGACAGTCGTTTACCCAGCACGGCATCGACCTGGGCAATAGACATAGACTTGGCTAAAGCGGGCACTACGGCAAGGGCTTGAGCCACATCGCCGGCTGCGCTTGTGTTGTCCAGCCCCGCTGAGAACGGGTTATCAGCCCCCATCAAAGGAGTTGCAGAATTTGATGGCTCGGATGTGTGCTGAGCTGGTTGCGCTGGTTTTGAGTGCTGCTGACTTGGCGCCGAAGCTGATGTGCTGATGGCTTCAATTGAAGTGGATGGCTCTGGAGCTTCTTGGGTTGCCATTTCCTGCGAAACCACTGGAACTGGCTGATGTTCTGCCGGTTGTGTTGTGGTGGAGCTGCCCTTGTCTTCTGACGACCGCTGAGCCGCTGTAGCTGCCTTAGCGTCTGCCGCTTGTTGCGCTTTCAAAGAGTTGAAAGCTTTGGCCAATTCACGGCGGTCAATTTTCAACACGTTCGCAAACGCAGTCATGCCAAGATCCAACTCATTGATCCTGATCCGATTCATGTCAACTTCGCTGACTATGGCGCTAAGTCGCTTGTTCTGTTCAGTTAACACCTGTACTTGTTCTGTTAGCACGTCGATCTTGCTACTGTTAGGGAGCACGCTAAGCATGCCCGACAGACCACTAATGGCAGCAGCGCCTACCGAAAGGGCTAAGGCTATGTAACTCAGTTTCGATTCTTTCAAGGTGAAGCGTCCTCTGCGAGCCGTAAGAAACGAATCTACTCGGTGAGCAATCGGAGTTCACTTCAACCTGTTGCACTTACATAAGGTCGGCTTTGGGAAAATGGTCTGATGCACTGTCACACTCACCTTGCCAAATACCGAGGTACAGCTGCGGGGCAATCACCGGGCCAACCGAGGTGAATCCGTAGCGTGCAGTGATCATACGATCTGATCAAATGTTCCATCGTCCTGCCAACAATATTCAACTGGGCTTTTCAAATCCTTGGCCCAGTCTTCTTCGAGTGCCCGCTTGATAAAGCCGGGCAGCGTCACCCCCCACTCCGTAAGTATTTCGTCAAACTCGTCTGGGCTTTGGGCACGCATGTGTTCAAGGGAGAACTGCGAGTTCCACAGATGGGAATTCGGTTCTGTAGCGTCTATCAGCGAGCAGAAAAAGTGAGGTCCACGGATACCGTTTGTGTAGCCAGCAACAACCATGATCCGGCCTTGGGCAGTAGCTGAGTGCAGCATGATCGAGTGCTGCGACATTAGGACACCACTCCGTCGATAGTCCCATCTGGATTCCAGTGCACCTCGTTCTTCATGCGCCCCTGGGACCAGTCGCTAAGCAACGCATCTTTATAAGATGCGGGAAGGGTGACGCCCATAGAGGCGAGCTTGCTATCAAACCCATTAACAGACGTAACATTATCAAAGTTAAAGTCGAGTACCGAAGCCCAAATAGGCTCATCAACATGTTCCGGGATCAGGGATTCGGAGACGTTGCAGAAGAAATGCCTGGTAGGGAATTTGTCAAAACCGCAGATGATAGTTGCGCTCGTTAATTTACGAGCTTGGCCATCAATTTGCGCATCGATCTTCGCAGGCAAAACGATGTAGTGCCGGGACATGCATGAAATCCTTAATTTTTGGTGTTTCGGTGTCACTGCTTGGGCGGAACGCCTTTGGCTACGACTTAATGCTCATGTTCAGCAAGGACAGAAGGTTATCCTCACGTTGAACAGACTCGGGTTGACCACTGACAAGGCTTTCAAACACTGCTCTGTGCTCAGGGGATCGATTGATCACCTTCTGGGCGTTCTGCTTTGCTGCAATCAATTTCCCTTCGCGACCCAATGCCTCTGGATGGCGAAACCAGCATGCGATTCGATGCCTCAAGCCAGCGTGGTTGGTTTCAACAAGCATCCACTTGTACGCTGCTACTGCTCGACTCACCTCGCCAAGCACGGGGTCAGTTGTCACATCTTTTGCTGTCAGCCAGGGCATAGGCAGTTCCTTCATTAATCATTTCAACAATTGCGACTATCAACTCGATGGCTGCGCGGAGTCAGTTATCTCCCTGCTCTTATAACGACTGATACCACGCGTCTTCCATGCATTCCACCCAACTGGCAACCGTTAGGTGCAGGCCTATCACAACGCTGCATGATGGCATTCTGCCAGTCTCCTACAGCTATCCATGCGTGTGGTCATTCGTGTACACCGCCGTTATAGCTGTACACCTACAAATACCCCCGGTTATCGATATTTCCTTCCATTTCGAACGCAGACCGCTCTAGCCTTTGATTCAATACTTTATCTAAACCGATAAAAACTCATCATTCCTGAGGTTGGCGTTTTTTTGTACTGCTCATATCGCTACACGTATAAGGTGTACAATAGCGTAATGACTTTTTCCTTTCCCACACCTTGCGGAGCACTCTCATGGCTACAAATAGTTCAGAACTTAAAATTGAGGAAACGGCTGTAGCGCGGGATGCAGTGCTGGAAAGAGGGGAAAAAGACACAGTAGCCGCAGTGAGAGCTGAGCTTGGTGATCGTGGCTCCAACACCACAATATCTAAGCATCTAACGCAGCTAAGGGCCGGATGGGGTTCACCCAGCCTGTTCCTGTCGCAATTCCCACAAAGACTGGCAGAGCTGTGCCGTGAAATGGGGGACATGATGGAAGAGCAGGCCAATCAGCGAACTGCACACGTAAGTGCTTTACTCGAAGACAAGCGACGTAACTTGGAGCAACAGAAGAACACACTGATGCACGAACGTGATCTGGCGATAGCTACCATTGAGGCAGAGCAGAGCAAGAACGCAGAGTTGCGCTTGCGGCTGCTGGAGGCAACGGAAAATCACAACTCCGCAGTAGCTGAGTTGAATGAGTTGCGACCTCTCTTGGCCAAGGCTGACTTGAAGAATGAGCAGTTGTCAGAGCGCGTACTTGAAGCAAGCAGCAAAATCGACCGGCTCAAGCAGCACATCACCACATACGAAGGTGAGGTCAAGATTCAGCGTCAAACGGAAGCGAACCGGCATGCCGGACAACTGGGCGCTCTTGAGACGAACCTTTCCAACTGCCGAGAAAACGAACTGCGTCTAACAGAGCAGTTGGGCGATGCTAAACGACAGATAGACAAGCTCAACGCCGGTCAGCACGCGGCGGAAAACCGAGCCACCCTGGCAGAGAAAGAGTTGGTCAAAATGCAGGAGTTGGTAGCTGATCTTTCAATCGAGCAAACCAAAAGCGTCCAGCGCGAGGAAGAACGGGAATTGCGTTTGCGTACTGCCATTTCCGATAAAGAGGTAACAGCTCAAAGGCTCACGGGATTGCAAGAACTACTGATCGAGGCGCAGTCGAACTTGGAAAAGCTAAGGGTAAGCGGTGCAGCTGAAAGCCGATCGGTGATCACCGGAATTGTGGAGCACTCACGAAGAGTCTTCGAGTTGGCAAGCCGGGCAGCCAAAAAGGACGATCCAGAGCTTAAGGAATTGGGTCATTCGCAGCGAGATATAGAAAGGCTTTTCGGTACAGCAGATTGAGAACTTGAGCGCCAGCTTGTCGCTGGCGCTGCATTCAAATTCAGAGTGCTGATCCACCATGCGGGCCAGTTTTTACGAACATGCCTTGCTCAGGCATGCGCCGTGATCCAAAGCCGCAGACCGTTTGCATCCAGCGCACTTCATGATCGGCGTGGATCGCGTCGTGGATATGCGTATGCAGTTCGTCGAACTCGGCTTGGTTGCTTGGATCTAACAGCATGTCGTCATTCATTCGATTTCGCGGACGCAAAAATAGGCGTCTTCCTACTGTCGCTGTCCAGCTCGATGGCTGGACATTGACGTACTCAGGCGGGAGTTAAGATTTGTTCCCACGGATCAAACTGAACATGTCGAAACCCTCTAACTCGTCATCGATTTTATGTCTCCGGCTACCAACATCACTCTCCAAGTCCGTAACAGCCGTAATTTGCACAGAATCATGCCCCATGCTAACTGCCCCACGAACGATCAGTCGGTCGTAGAAGGATTGCACCATGTCAACGACGAACAGCTCATAGCCGAATTTTGCCCCAGCATCGTGAATAGCCTTGATCGTTCGCTTACCCAAGCGCTCATGCGTCATACAGATGGGTATGAAGATGTTCGGTATCTGGATTTGATTGCAGTCATGGAGAAAGACCAGTTTCAATACTCTGATCGATTGAGGACTACTTCTCTCTGGGTCATCTTTTTCTATAGCTTTGAGTTCGAGCTCCATGCAGTTTCGCTCGCCTGAATAGTCAGTCGAGTATCGAAAGGCATGATTGATGCTCAGCTTGTCGTCCAGAAGCGCCTGAACAGCTTCCTGCACATGCCTCTCTACTTCACGTCTTTTCACGGTTGCTTTCCTTTTAGCAGTGAGGACGTAGCCCTTGGCTTTCGGCATCCACGTCCGCATGTCAGTCGCTATAAATTCTGGTAGATCACGATGGATTGCAGGTTGGACATTTTCGTTTGCATGCCCTAACACCTATCGTCGGATCGAGAGCTTGGCCATGTCGGAGCTACGCTCATCGTCCAAGGCGTGGTAGTAGATATTCTGGGTCGTCGCCAAACTCTTATGGCGCAGATCGGCCTGCAAATGTTTGGGATTGCGGTATGGTGCGTCAAAGGTTGCCCCAGTGTGCCGTAGCCAGTGAAGGCTCGCCGACCGCAACTCAGTTATCTCGAAGTCTTCAAAGCCTTCACCTTTCATTCGCTCCACCGTCCGGTCAAGCACAGCCTGAACGTCATCACGAATCTGGCGGCCTTTCATGCCAGCACGCCCATGGACCGTTCGCAGAAGCGGCTCATCATCACCAGAGGAAGGGAAGTCTGGCAGGCTACGCGTACGCCGGTATCGTACCAGGTAGCTGATGCAGTCCGGCTTAACCGCGATCTTGGCGTGGACGTTGCCTTTACCCACTACGTGATACCACCACGCATCGCGATCACGAACAAACGAGCCCATGGCGGGTTTCCACTCTCCGTTCCCAACAAGGTCGCTGACCCGGAGATAACAGCCGAACAACATCACGATGCAGAAAAGGGTTCGCTCTCCCGATAATGGCGATTCCTTGGCCATCAACTCGGCTGTTTCAAGCAAGCAAGCCCACTGTAGTTTGGTCAATGATTTTTGCTGTGGAATCTTGAGCTCTTTTGATTTCTTTTTTCGTAAGTCACGCTTGATCAGAACACATGGATTCCGGTCCATCACTTGATCCGCTGTGCAATACGCGAACAGCGAGTTCATCACGGCAAATACCTGACTAAGCGAGCTGTCAGCCATTTTGAAGGTGGGGGCAGGTACATCACAGTTGTTCTCAACCGCGACCTTAGCAGTTGCCTTCTTGGTCCGCATGGAGAAGGGGCGCCATTCTGGGTTGGGCTCATGCACGCCGTCTCGAATTACAAAACGGCTAAAGATGGACGTGCTTATCCAACTCGGGTCCGGCGCTTTGCAGAAGTCTATGTATTCCTCAACATCATCCCGAACGAAATCAACAAACCGCTTGCCCTGCTTATTCCAAGCCCAGAGCAGCAGGCGTTCCACCTGGGTACGGTAGTTGTTGAAGGTAGTTACAGTATCGTCGTGAGACTTAAGAAATTTCCGAACCGCCTCGTAGTCGGCACGGGCATCGAAACGACTTTGGAAGCGGGATAGGTACTCGGTGATGTAGGGACGGTCATCTTCATAAGATGCAGCGTCGTTTGAGGTGAAAGCTTGATGAGTATCTATTAACGGGATCAGCTGGAAAGAGGTCGAGGCCTTCTTCGACGGTGCCGACTTAAGGGCCGCTGCGCGGTTCGGTGTCTTTGATTTCGTCATAGCGAAGGTGTCAGCCAGTAGCGTTCTGTGGACTCAGTATAAGGTGAAATCATGGCGTGCTAATAGGCATTTGCTGCGAAACGCGAAACGCAGAATAATCAGTTTTCTTGATACGCATAATGCAAATTATGTGACCAGGGTAGAGCAGGGCGGTTACTGAGTTCAGCCGTGATAATGTGGCATTGAGAGACTTGTATGCCCTGGGCCAGGACGCGAGATAAGAACGTGGTGCCCACCCGCTCGATGAAGCGAGCTGGTGAGCTCCGCTCTGAACGCATTGAGCATTCTCCTAGCCCTAACAGGGTCTCGAATTCAACAGGACTAACTTTAATTTTGCATACATGCTTTAGGGGAAATAAGTGTTCGAAAACCATGCCACGAAAATCGAACGATGGAAGGTCTGCACGTTCATTGGCTGTATGGCGACAAAGAAATTATTCATGAAGCTAGGTCTGTCGGCAATTGCTCCAGTTGGCGTGGTCGTCTGTTGGTATTTTGCGCTCGGCCCGTTCGAGGAAAAAATCATGCCCGGCATTATTGCGTTGCTGTGCATCGCAACTCTCACCGCGATTAATGCCATGTGGCGCATCCTGCCGGAACAGGGACGTGAGTATCTGAACATGATCGAGAATGCGTACGGGCCGCTTACTCGCGCAGAAGTTTGGAAGTGGTGGCTAAACCTGACTGAGCAGAGTGGGGGGCAAACGCAATATCGCCGACAATCCAACCCTATACCGACACTGGACGTTGAAGCCATTGCCAAGCAGGTCGGCGAATTCCCTTTCGATTCCGATGCCAGTCAATGAAGGGTTAAGCTCGGCGTCACAGCAGGTACGCGCTAATAATCGTATTTCCCCAGATCATTGCCACAAACCCGCCCAGCGCCAGAAATGGTCCAAATGGAATCTGTGGTCCGCACTCGCTGGTGGACAGCCGCTGGGCTGCAATGCCATAGATCGCTGCTGGTACGGTGGCCACCAGCACTATGAGAGGTAGCAACTGCCATCCTGCCCACGCTCCCAGCATGGCTAGCATTTTCAAATCCCCATTGCCCATCCCCTCCCGCCCGGTCAACAGCTTGAATCCAGTCATAACAATCCAAAGCACCATGTAACCTGCCACGGCACCAAACAGAGCATCATCGAGGCGGGTGAACAGGGATTGCTGGTTGACTATCAAACCTAGCCAGAGAAGTGGCAGTACCAAGCAGTCGGGTAACAGCTGGTGCTCGCCGTCGATCAACACCAAGATAATGAGGCCCCATGTCAGTGAAAGCATTGCCACAGACTGAATGCTCAAGCCAAACGTCAAAATCACTACAGCAGACAACAAGGCACAAGCCACCTCGGGTATGTAAGCACGTTGCAGTAAATGGTGCTTTCGCTGAACCACACCTGGGTCAATCCCTTGTTCCTCCAAATCGAGCAGTTGGTAGGCTTCACTCCGCCAGCTCTTGAACAACATGTTGGGGAGTCGCTTGGCTGCCGCACTCAAGACTGTACCAGCTACAAATCCTATTCCTGCACCTGCTAATACCTCAATCACGACAGGGTGAACTCCTTAGATAAGTCGGTGGTGATGGCCAAGACCGCCAGGGAATATAATTCAGGGTGCTGCCGGTCAATCGGTGGGAGGTTATCGGTTTCGACCCATTGGCCACGGACTTGCCCCTTAACCAACCATGCCGGATTCGACCCTATTGGCTGCGTCCATCGCGTGACAGCGTGTCCATGAGCCGCAATCTGTTTGGCAGTGATGAACCCTTGATGCCTCATAAGCGCAACAAGTTGGATCGCTTTTTCTTTCCAAGGGGTAAGCCGAACAGGAGAAGGCACGCCAGCAGGAAGGGCCTGGAGCAGGGCAGGGACGTAGCACCTGAATGCTGGACTCCAATCGTGAAGATACTGACCACCGAACGAGGTCTCCTGTCCATTTGACTCAAGTATGTTGTGGAAGTGGAACTTAAACTCATCACCGTTGAACGTCCTTGTCACGCGAGGCTCTAGAACCTCAATACCGAGCATTGAAAGCATCTTTCCAATGCCGGCGTTTGCTACGGTTATTTTTGAAACAATGACCATGCGGTAGTCAGGGCCAGGCATGTCGAAAAAGTCGCCATTACGCTTTGGCAATATCTGTTCCGCCACCTTTGCATTAAGGGTCAGCTTCGCTTCAACTCCTAGCTGCCGCCCGTCATCATGTACTGCCAGCACGTCAAAATTTGCCGCTTCTGGATAGCAGGTCCACCCCGGCAATGCATTGAAATCGCGCATAAACAGGTTGCACAGGTCGGCCTCACTCTTGATACCGACTAGAGGTTTTGAGCCCATATCTACCTCAGTTCTTAAGACAAAAAAAAGCAGGCCGAAGCCTGCTGTTCTGCAACTTCGATTACGACACGTAGATGCCGGGCACGAAGTTGATAATGATGAGTTGCAGAACCACAGCACCCACATATGCGAAGGCAAGCGACTTAACAATTCGTCGGGTCTGTAAGAAAATCGTGAACAAACAGAAACCGATAGCCATCACGGGGAGGGTGATCAGACCCGCGACACTCAATCCGTCAGACCACACGTACGCAGCAAAGGCTATTCCGAACAACAGCTCAACTGCGGGGTATTTTATAGGGATGGGTTTTGCACATGACGCGCACTTACCGCGCAACAAAATCCAACTCAGAACAGGAATGTTATGAAGTGCTTTGATTTTGGTCCCGCAACATGGGCAGCTTGAGCGGGGCAATGAAAGGTTGAATTTTCCATGCTTGGCAATCAGCTCCTGAAGCTTTTGGCCATCTGCTTGGTCGCCCAGTTTGCGGATGATTGGCAGGCGATACACAACTACGTTTGCGAACGAGCCTACGCACATTCCAACAACACCAAACCAAAGTGCAATGATCCAGCCATTAGGGACCGTACTCAAATCCATGTCAGGCACCCCCGCCAATATTGAGGGCACCAGCATCTTGTGTCGCGAGGTAAGCATGGGTGCTGAGGGCACCGTGCATTTTGACATTCATTAGGGCACCAAAAAGCAGGCCTAGGCCTGCTTCCAGATAAAATTAGTAGGGGGAGTATTTCGCCTCAATCTCGCGCTGCTCACGAATGTGCTGCTCGTAGTTGATCGATTTGTCTTGAAGCTTCTGGTCGATTACTTCCAGCGATTTCCGCTTCTCACGCTCTGCGTAATCTTTGGTTGCCCAGTAGTTCCGCTCCTGGGCTGCGTAGGCTGCATCAGCCGGCATCCAAAGTGGTCCCAAGAATGGCCATGTCAGAACTGAGAACGTAGCTGCCACTGGATGGCCAGTATAGGCATAGCCCATGATGGGGAAGATGCCGAGAACAGCAGCTAGGCTAACGCTCTTCTCTGTTTGAGCGAGCCCCTTCGCCTCGTAGGCAGTCATTTCACGCTCTTGACCAGGGGAGAGGTGAGTTACGCAACCGGATACCAGCATGGAGGCGCCAACGAGTGCTGCGAGGGATACTTTTTTGAACGACATTTCGAGTTACTGCCTTATATGAACGATGCCCTTGGTATAACGGCCAGAAGGTCTAAATCGCACCTTGGCCTAACTGCACCAGAAACACCCCGAAACCCAAGCTAGGACTTGAAGGGAAGGGCAGCTGCGTGGCTGCAAGGATTACTGGTAGGCACCACAATAATGGGACAGGGGGGAGCAACGCATTCCAACTGGTTGCATTTACTACCCCATCAAACTCGGGATTTCGCCTATTGAGTGGACAATAGGCGTTTTGCCTTATAGATCAATAGGTTAGGTTGTAACAGGGGATCGGGAAGGGAGCCTAGCCCACCATGGCCAGCGCACAATTACAGATGAGCGCGAACCTGTAGCGTGCGAACTGCGTTTACCAGCACTTGCACGTCTGCGTTACTAACACAGGACTCAGCGTCAGGATCGAGGTCACTCACCTTGGCCTCAATACTCTCCAGTAGCCAACCACTCACCAAAAGCGCCGTGTCTACTGGTTGTGAAACGAATGCGCGATCACTATCGCTCTGCTCCCGGTCGTTTTTTAGTAACTCAGCTACCGCTTCGTCCATCGTGCAATCGCGCTCGATGGTCATTAGCTTGAGTTCTTTCCAGACCTCAGTGGTGATGCCGATATTCTTGAGTCTTTTCTTTATCATTAAGCTTTTACCTTTTTTGTGTCATCAGTGGCCCTAAGCCCGACAGTTGTTCGCTGGAGAGCTTTGCCATCAATCAACTTTGCGGATGAACTGAGCAAGCGAATCGGGATCAACTTTCATGAGAATCACGCTCTCTATGTGGTAATTACAACCAAGACTCAACGATCACCGGGTCATCGCCAGCCTCCCGTGACAAACAGTGCAAGCCTCCGGGAAGCTGTTCTCGAATCCCATTCAGGTCATCGGCAAGAAAAAAATCAGTAGTAGCTGTTGGCGGATTGGTTGACTCGAAACGCCGCGCTACGAACTGTGCGGGGTAATCTTTTGGGTACTGGTACACCGTCCAGATTGAAAGTACTTCACGACTCATGGATCAGCCTCGATGGTCTGGTAGGAGAAATGCGTTACATGCTGCAACCGTTGCTAAGAATCCACAGCGCGACAGCCAATCTGGGGCTGTTGATACGCTTGCCTGACTCACGAACAGTTTCCAGCCTTGCTATAGCCAGCCTTGACTGCTGCGGCTTCGGTATCAAACTCAACACGGTTGCGCTCGCTGATCTGCTCATAGCTGGGGCAACCTTGAGTCAGGTGATACACATGGCTTCGGCTGTTTCCGCGAACGGCGCCGGCAGTTGCAACATGGGATGACTTCAACGGTGATGCAGACGCCTTCTGTGTTTGCGGTTGAGCGCTACCGGACGTAATGCCTTCTGCCAGTGGCTTGTAGCCCGGCACCCATTGACGCTCTCCAGTAACGAAAGGGTTGTGATGACCCATTGAGTACGCAATGCGTCGGTCACGTTCTTTCTCCCAGGCAGATACCGGGTAGCTGCGGTCCCAAGCCACAAGAACTCGCTGCTGTTGGTCACTGAGCCGGATGTTATAGCGGTCTGCCATATAAAATGTGATGCGGGCAGCTTCACCTTTGACCTCGTTACGTGGCTCTACTGCACGGACTGTGGCGCCTATCTTGGTAGTACAGGCGCCAAGTGGCATTGACGACCCGGACACCATTCCGTAGTTGATGTTCGAGCGCAGGGCGTTAGCCGTGCCAATGGACGGCACAAGGTTGAACATATCGCCCTCCATTCGGTTGAAAACGGGGTCTGTACGCTGGCAGTTCTCACGACCGCCATCGCGCCAGCACTGGCGTTGCTGGGCAACTGCACTAATAGCCGCAACGTGTTCCCACTCCAGTCGAGTTGCCCGACTAGCTTGTTTTGTTGCCTGAAAACCACAGCTGTTAGGGTCCATGCGACCACCGGATTTTCCCACCCATTCCCATTTACAGCCGCAGTAAAAGTCGCCTGCTGCGGTCTGGTTCTGGTCGTTGTAGACGTGATCACGAAGTAATCGCTTTGCCTGAGAGAAATCATTCGGCGCAGCACTAGCAGTAAACGTGACGCTGAGCAGGAAGCTGAGTGTTGTGAGCTCGGCGAACCACTTCACTCGTGCCCCCCAGCCCGGCAGTAGATCGCTGGGGGGCTTTTCCATCCATTCACGGTCTTCTGCTGTCAGTAGAGAGCGTTGCATCTTTGTCCTTAGATAGAAGTCGCTTGCCTGAATCAATGAGCTGATTAACAGCATCATATGACTAACTTATGTACTGCTTTTCGATTGTATGGAAGCCCCCCCATCTCATCCTCTAATTTTTTTAGGGCGTCGGATAGAGCCATCGTCCTCTGCAATTCCGATAGTCGTCTAATCATAAAACCACTTCTTAAGCCATTAACACCAAGGGACCAGCCAAGTACATTAGTGCTCGCTCGATTGAATGAAACTGCCCATGCTGCTCCACCTGATATAGCGTAATACTGGGTATGTTCCACATCACGATTTTTCACAAGTCGTGTATTTTCAAGCTTATATTTTTGTAGTTCATTAGATAGGTCGGCGGGTATTAAAACCAACCGCTTGCGACCGTCAATTTGGATCACTTCGTACCACTCGCCACTTTTATCTTTGATTGCGGTATTCGTCTCAACCGTTGTAATTCGAATCGTTATTAACTCGCTTGGGCGTATGCCACAAGCCCAACAAAGACGACTACAGAGAGAATTTGTATCGTTTTGTCGCGATATTACTTTAAGAAATTGCTCATCTGTGTAGGTTTTAGTTTTGCCAAAAGTAGCAACTGCCTTTCTACGAGCTTTCTTTAATGTCTCATTCCCAGATAGCTTATTAGTTGATGTTGTTTCCGCAGAAACCTTGTTTCCGTCAATCCATCGTTGGATAGTAGACCGCTCAACTATAACCTTCTGCTCGGACAACCAAGTTTTAATCTCTCCTAAGCTGCAACCGTAACTGTGTAGCTTCAACACTTCAAACTTGAATTTATCCAGCTTAGACCCTCGAATAGATCGTTTTCGATTAGCCTTTGAAAGAGCTTTAAGTCTTGCAGCATCTTCTAGAATATTACAAGTTATGCTCATCTTTTTCATACTTCTATTTGGTCCATTCACAAATCATCTTGATACCAATTTTTTTTACCGGGTGTTTTCAGCAGATGATAACAACAGCTGAAAACCGATACACCCCAACATGATGCAGTTCCTGCACACACTCAAATCGGGCGTTGCGAATTTGCAGATTCCGATGGGATGGAAACCGACTATCAAGACATTTGTAGTAGATTCAAATGCGGCGGTAGGCTTGCGTCTCGACTCACGCTAGCGGTGTACCACCGTCAAAAATTTAATTTCTTACCATTGTAAACACCGTCAATCTATAACCAATTTGGTGCGAAAAACGCAAATCTCCGATTTCGCCAATTATAAAACTAATAGGCAAATCAATAGGTTGCGTTTCAATGCTAATGTGGATTATAGATTAAATGACCAACCCTGCTCCCAACGCCTGACCTGGGGGTTGCCTTCTGCCACACCACTCATCTGCACATAGTGCAGATGACCCACACTCTGAAATCCCATTACTAATGCAGCCTCCGATAGCGGCATCTGGGAAGCAGTAGACTGCTGCGGTGGCCGCACCAGATTTATTAATTGTGAGACTAAATTTAATCACGGCGGTTGCAGGAGCTGAGTGCAACACGGTTATTGAATTGAAGCCGGAGCATCATGCCGCATCGCCATGGCTGCTTGCATCACCTCGCCCATGACTTCGATAGGACATTTGAAGTCGAAGCGCTTACGCGGACGCATATTCAGTTGCAGTGCGATGGCATCCAGCTCTGCCTGGCTGTGTACCGACAGATCCGTGCCCTTGGGCAGGTACTGCCGAATCAAACCGTTGATGTTTTCATTGCTGCCGCGCTGCCAAGGGCTGTGTGGGTCGCAGAAGTAGATCGCGACACCGGTCTTCTGGGTAATCTCGGCGTGTCGTGCCATTTCCCGTCCTTGGTCGTAGGTCATGCTCTTGCGCATCGCCAGCGGCATGCCATTGAGTGCCGCGCTGAAGCCCTCCATCGCCGAGGTCGCCGTCGCGTCGTTCATTTTCACCAGCATTAGGTAGCCGCTGGTGCGCTCCACCAGGGTGCCTACCGCCGAGGCGTTGGCCTTACCCTTAATCAGATCGCCTTCCCAATGCCCTGGCGTTAGGCGGTCTTCGATCTCCGGTGGGCGCACATGAATGCTGACCATCTCGGGGATCTGTCCGCGCCGATCCACGCCGCCAGAGCGCGGCCTGCGTGTCGTCTTGCTTTGACGCAAACAGATGATCAGCTCCTTGCGCAGTTCACCGACCGGCAAGGCGTAGATCGCGGTGTAAATCGTCTCGCGGCAGACGTAGGCATCTTTGAGCGGCGGTATGTTCATGCTGCGCAGCTTGCCGGCAATCTGCTCGGGAGACAAACGCTCACGCAGCGTATGGGTCACCAACTCGAAGCGCTCACTACCGGGAAACAGCTTTCGCTTGGGGCGGCAGACTTGGCGCCTCATTGTCATTTTCTGCTGGGCTCCGCGAGCCGAGTAGGCACCGCCGGCCTCTCGGTTACGACTCAACTCACGACTGATGGTCGAGGGGGATCGGTTAATCAAGCGAGCAATGCCACGCATGCTGAAGTCTTGGGCTTGACCGAGTTGAATGATGGCGCGCTCTTCAACGCTGAGTTCGGAATAGGACATGGGGGCAGCACCGTACCGGAAAGGTCAGGTGTTGCACTCAGTTTTTGCGGCCGCCCACCTACTCGGCAATTATCACTTTATGCCAATAGCAATCCAATCGAAGTTGCTAACCGCCACACCATTATTTGCTGCACCGCAACCCATTGGACTCGTCCCCCCATACAGCCTAAATCCAGTGTTGGAAATCTCATGAACTTCATGCCCGAACCAGTCCAACTGGTTTTGGCTGCACGTAGTAAAGGGGAAAGGAGCCGCAAGGCTGATAAGGATCTTTGGGGGTTCAGAGAACGCTGTAGCAAATTTTATGTAAATGTAAGGAAGGCTCTGGCAAATCTTCTGAGCGGAATCTGCCCAAGTTGCACATTCCGATGTTTGTCCTGATCCAGCTTGAGTTAGGGAAATTCTGAAAAAGACTTCCTGATTTGGCAGAATCCCCGAACACCAATCGCCGAGCTTTTCGATGATGAA
>NZ_WIWK01000127.1:0-16402 GCF_009600165.1 Pseudomonas sp. FSL R10-0399 | reverse complement strand
GCGCAAGCGCTTGGGCTGGAAGACGCCGTACGAAGTGCATACAGGGGTGAGCGTTGCACTTATGTGTTGAATTCAGGTGTTGTAACGGGTGAGAGGATGAATCCGGCCAGCGATATATTTATCGGTGACCATGTTTGGATCGGGCAAGCAGCTCTCATCAGTAAAGGCACAAGGCTTTCTAGGAATTCAATTGTTGGTGCTTCTTCATTCTTACAAAATAAGGAATTTCCGCCATCCTGTATCGTAGCGGGTTCGCCTGCAAAACTTATACGTACAGGCGTGGTTTGGGATCGTCGTGAGGCTGATAGAGTTTCTTTCGATGAGCAAAGCATGGATCCACAGTTTCAACATTGGTGGGATATGGCTCAGGAAGATAGAGGCTCTACTAGTCAGGAGTGATGCGTGTACAGTTCTAGGCTGTCTCGTTGTTGAACGTTTGTTTGTTTTGTGATCGAAGTCTTGCGTAAAACGATACTATTTAAAGATGTTATCTGTATTTTGAGTTCGTATTTTATCTCTTTGGTTTGAGAATCTGGCGGATTGGTTTTAGTAGGGTTATAGTTATGAACAATCAAAGGTTAGCATGTTGAATATTTACGAGTACGGTCTAGTTTCGCTTGAATTCCCGGCATTTTCTTAAGGTTTAGACTATAAATAAAGCCGGGGCCTGCGAGAAGCCCCGTTTTTATTCAGCACACAGCAACCTTCGGTTTACTGCGCCATCTTCGCCATCACTTGCGCATAACCTGCCGCAGTACCCAATACCGCGTCCTTGCCCTGAGCAAACAGAATACTGTCTGCCACTTCACGGAAGGCACCGGTACCGCCTGCTGCTGTCAACACATGAGTTGCTGCTGCTTGCACGTACACCGGGGCATCCGCGACGGCAAACGACAGTGCGCATGCCGCGAAGGCGGGCAGGTCGATGCAGTCGTCGCCGATGCAGGCTGTTTGCGCTGCACTGACACCGGCTTCGGCCATCAGCTGATTGCACGCGGCCAGTTTGTCCTTCACCCCAAACTGACACAGGGTGATGCCCAAATCCGCTACCCGCTTGCGCAAGGTGGCCGAGTCGCGACCTGATAACACCGCCACGCGCACACCGTTTTCTTCCAGCAGGCGCATGCCCATGCCATCACGCACATGAAAACGCTTCAGGCATTCGCCAGTGGCGTCGTAGTAGATGCCGCCATCTGTCAGCACGCCGTCTACATCGGTGATCACCAGACGAATGTCGTTCAGCGTGGTGCGAGGGGTAGGTGCTTGGCCGCTCATCAGTGCGCGCACTTGCTCCAGGCACTCCGGCGTATCAACTCCCGGCCCGGTTGGCTCAACCACATACGCCCGAATGCAAACGCCGGCCGCCATCAAGCGCAACTGCTCTAGCTTTTCGGCGTTTTCCAGCATGGCTGGCTGCAGATTGCTGTAGTCAGCCAACACGTCGCGGCGATAACCGTACACACCGACATGCTTGAGGTAGTCAGCGGCTTCGCCGTCCCGTGGGTACGGGATCGGTGAGCGGCTGAAGTACAGCGCGTTACCGTTATGGGCCAACACCACTTTCACGGTGTTGGGGTTGGCGGCTTCGTGGGCATCGATCACATGGCACAGCGTACCGACCTTGACCTGCGCATCTGCCAGCATGCCGGCAGCGAGGGTGTCGATATCTGCGGGGCGAACCATAGGCTCGTCACCTTGCAGATTGATGTAAATGTCTGCATCGACCTGCGTCATGACTTCGGCCAAGCGATCAGTCCCCGACGGATGATCCGGCGAAGTCATGATGCATTGTCCACCAAACGCCCGCACGGCTTGTGCCACACGCTCGTCATCGGTCGCGACCACCACCACATCGGCGTGTGCCACTTGCAGCGCGCGTTCGTACACGTGCTGCACCATTGGTTTGCCGCAGATATCCGCCAGCGGCTTACCCGGCAGGCGAGTCGAGCCATAGCGGGCCGGAATAACAATCGCGACCCGTTGTTCTGTACGTGCCATGTTCAGAATCCTTGCTTCAAAAGACGTCGCTTCAGCCGATGTTCAGTGCAGGGAACGACTTGACCAGATCATCCAGTGCCTTGATCTGTGCCAGGAACGGCTCCAGTTGATCCAGCGGCAGCGCGCTTGGGCCGTCGCACTTGGCTTGATCCGGGTTGGGGTGAGCTTCCAGGAACAGACCTGCCAGGCCAACCGCCATACCCGCGCGTGCCAGTTCAACCACTTGCTGACGGCGACCGCCGGAAGCTGCGCCCGATGGGTCGCGTTGTTGCAAGGCGTGAGTCACGTCGAAAATGATCGGCAGGTCGTCGCAGGTGCGCTTCATCACGCCAAAGCCGAGCATGTCGACCACCAGGTTGTCGTAACCCAGGCACGTACCACGGTCGCACAGGATCAACTGGTCGTTACCGGCTTCCTTGAACTTGTGCACGATGTTTTGCATCTGCGACGGGCTCAGGAACTGAGGCTTTTTGATGTTGACTGGCTTGCCAGTCTTGGCCAGTGCTACGACCAGATCAGTCTGACGGGCCAGAAACGCAGGCAGCTGCAACACATCAGCCACTTCGGCGACAGGCGCGCACTGATAAATTTCGTGAATATCGGTAATCACCGGCACGCCGAAGGCTGCTTTAACGTCTTGGAAAATGCGCAAGCCTTCTTCCATGCCCGGACCACGGTACGAGTGAATGGACGAGCGGTTAGCCTTGTCGAAGCTCGCCTTGAACACATACGGAATGCCCAGTTTGCTGGTCACACGCACGTATTCTTCGCAGGCACGCATGGCCAGGTCGCGCGATTCCAGTACGTTGATGCCGCCGAACAGGACGAAAGGGGCGTTGTTGGAGCATTCGATGGTAGGGGTGATTTTGATCAAGGATGAATTCACACTGTTAGTTTTGAGAAATGTCGGAATAGGTGCTTTTGGCTTGTTGCGAAATAATATGTGCATCTACACCCTCCTTGTCAAATGAGAGGGAGTAGCCTTTCACTAACAAAGCGCGTGCCATCGCTTAATGCTGGCCTATCAAGTAGTGTTTAAGCTCGTTGTAGGTTTTTTTATTGGCAAACATATTTTTTGCCTTGTTTTGATTCGCCACTCGCATGCCGTGGTCTTTTTTCAAATTGAATTCATAAGTCGATATGAATTTTATAAGGTCTTGGTCGTCGGCAATGATGGATGAGGGGAACTCCGCGCCCAAACATTCCTGGCCTAATTTATTTGTCAATAAGTGCTTGCCCGCAAAAACAGCTTCCACACTTTTGAAGTTGAGGCCGCCTTGCACAAGCACTGGGTTAAGAGAAATATCAATTTTATTGTAAAATTCTCCAATGCTATCAACGAATCCAAGTGGGATTACGTTAGTATCGAGGAAGATTTTTGGCAGTATTTCACTTGCCTTGCAAATGGATCCTGCAATAAGAAGTTTGCTGTCGGGTGAGTACTTTTGGATGGTGGGCCACCAGACGTCCAAGATGTAAAGCAGGGATTTGACGTTGGCAGACATCTGGCCGCCGATGAAGCCGAATTGTAAAGGTCTACCGTTAGGTCGGAACCTTACTTGAGCAAGAGCGTAATCAAACCCTGAAGAGGCGCGTATTACTTTTGTGGACTTCTTAAGGGATTTTCTTAATATGTCTTCGTCCGAGACTGAAATTGCCAGCACGGAGTCGCATTTGTTGAGCTGTTTAAGTTCGCAGCTTTTTTCGGCAATACTGTTGTAGAATAGTCGCTCTTTTCTATCCAGAATCTCCCGGTTGCGAGTGAACTGAACATCATGCGTGTCGCACACGAGTTTGAAGTTGTCACTGTCATGGAGGATATATTCGACCGCGCCCATCATCCATGCATATGAAACAATCACGGTGTTGTACTTGTTCGCTAAGTAAAGTGAATTTACCCAGCGCTTGCATGATTCCGTAGGGCGTGTGTGCAGGCGCTCAGAGAAAAGATCTGGAAGCTCAAGGGGTTTACCCATGAGCTCCCGAGCCTTTAACTCGATAGAGCGCTTGGCTCTTACTAGGGGGGGGTGGGTTTTTTTATTGTTTTTATAGATGTAAACATTGTTGCAAACCGTTTTTAGGGCATTCTGGTAGATGCTTGGGTTGCTGTTTTTTGGCGTGCTAATGAGCGCATCTACAGCAATGCCGTTTTTTGATAAGTTGAAAAGTAAATTGAAAACACGCTGATGAGAACCCAGTGTTAAAGGGAGTATTGGTCCAGGAAAAACCAGCAGAATTGATGATTTTTTTGACGTATTTATGGTGTAGTATTCTAGTTTTCCGCTACTGAGTATGTGCCATACGCGGCCTATTTTGTTCGAGAAAAAACTGTTGAGGAGTCTTTCTTCAATAATAAAGTCGTCGTTGGCAACAATGATGAGTTCGTGTGCGCTGCAGCAAAATTCGAGGTACTTGTCTCCGTCTTTCACGCCGCTTAGGTTAGCACCGGCTCTGAGCTTGTTAGTATTGTTTGCGACGTATTCGTTGTCTGGGTTTTTGGCCTGTAACTCGGAGACGGCATCGAGTTGCGCGCTATTTATGGTGTCTATAAAGAGTGCAATTCTTTTCATGATTTTATATGGTTACCGTACTTCGTTGCCGTAGATGTCGATTGTTTTGTTGAATTTATAGTCGTGTTTGCTTGTTTTGCTCTCGCTGACTATTTTTACTGAGAATCGATCTTTTCTTGGCTTGTTGGAATTAGAGAACTCATACGTGGCAGCGTTGACGTGACTTTTAACGATGTCAGTTAACCAGCCCTTAGTAATGGGGGCTTTGTTTTTTCTGTACGTCAAGTCGAGTGTCGCATTGAGGGGAAAATCAATGTGGATTTCAGCTGCTTCGGCAGTCTCTTTGGTGTCTGCATGCTCGGCTTTTTTAATTTTCGAACTTTCGATAAACAGTTGCGAAGCAATGACGGATTTGTTGTAAGGGCTGTTAGATATCAAGATATTATTTTTTGTCAAAAAGATCAGGTAGTTTATCAGTCGGGTATTGTGCTTGGCATCTACAGGGATTAAAGGCGCGGGCAGCGAGCTCGTAAGCCCGGCAGAAGAGTAAATTGACTCCCCGAGGGTTATAACCTGCTTGCCTTTAATTAATGCTTCTAATCCCACCGTGCTGTTGATAGTTACCACGATGTCGGACCAGTCAATCCAGTGGTCCAGGCTCTCTGATGCAGTAACTTTGGTGTTGTCAAAGCGGGGGATATTTGTAAAACTGTCTTGAGTTTCTTCAGGGTGAGGGCGTACCAAGAACAAACTTTCTTTCTTGTTGAGCGCAGCGTAGATATCTAAAAATGCTTCGCGCATCGACCTGTATTTGCAATACAGAATAATATTAGTATCCAGCTGGACCTGTAGCGGAAAAAACACGTTGTGTGTTGTGCTAATGCTTGCATTGATTTTGGGGTGAGTATCTACTGAAAACAAATCTGAAACGTAAGTGATATCTTCTTTTTGTACGGTGAGTCCGTCCAGTAAGTCTGGAGTCAGTGCATTCAAAGAGGAAGCGCCGTTAACACCTTGGCGATCTATAAATAATGAGTCTTTCAGTAAACCTCGTTCCATAAAGGCGCACTCTACGTTTCGACTCGCACAAATCAATCGCAAGGTATTGGCAACGTATCCTGTAAATCCATTCCAAATGATGATTTTTTCAGGCTTGAGGCTGTCAATTATTTTACTGATTGCTCTGTGGACCTTGTAGATATCTCTGATGGTTTTGACGCGTTGACCAGGCCAGCTAATCATTGGGCGGCGCTTTGCTTCTGCATTCAATATGTCGTTATACTTGATGCCGCTTTCAAGAGAGGAATCAATGGTGATATTGGCTTGAGGCTGGTCTAAAGGGGTGTTTTCTTCGAGAGATACTGTTTGTATGCCTTGGTTCTCAAAGTAACGGCCTTTATGTTTTGAATACAATAAAATAATAGGAGTATGGCCTGCGATTTTAAGCTCGGTGGCCAGAGTCATTATTCTATTTTGATTTTCTAGATGGTCGCCACATTGAATAAGTATTTTCATGATTTACTTCGCTTTATCTTGCTATGTTACTGGACGAAAACACAGCAAGGGTTCGTTCTGTTTTAGCGCTGTAAGGAGAGTGCGCTTCTTTTAAATCTGTTCGGGCCCTGTCAGGGTTTCAACTGTCCGCCCGTATCGATCCTCGAAGCGTACAATGTCGTCCTCGCCCAAATAGCCGCCAGATTGAACTTCAATCATCTCCAGGGGTATTTTCCCCGGGTTCTCAAGTGCGTGAACTACGCCAACTGGAATGTAAGTCGACTGGTTTTCGGTTAGCAGTATTTGTTTGTCGCCAAGCGATACTTTTGCTGTGCCTGTCACAACAATCCAGTGTTCTGCACGGTGATGGTGCATCTGGACCGAGAGTTTCTGTCCAGGTGAAACGGTAATACGCTTCACCTGATAGCGAGATCCATTATCAATGGAGTCGTAGGCGCCCCATGGGCGGTAGACTTTGCGGTGATTGGTCGCTTCAGTCCGGGCGTCTTGTTTAATGCGGTCGACCAGTAGTTTGACGTCTTGTGCGTGATCCTTGTTGGCGACCATTACCGCGTCAGCCGTTTCGATCACGACAACGTTATCCAGACCCAGTACCGACACCAAACGATGCTCTGCGTGCACATAGGCATTGTGGGTGGCTTCGAGCATGACGTCGCCGCGAGAAGCATTGCCTTGTGGGTCCTTGTCGGCGATCTCCCACACTGCACTCCAGGAGCCTACATCGTTCCAGCCAGCGTTCAGCGGAACAACGGATACCTGGTCGGAGCGTTCCATCACGGCATAGTCGATGGAGATATTTTCGGCGGTGGCGAAGGTCTTAAGGTCCAGACGGGTGAAGTCCAGATCTTCCTTGGCATTGGCCAGCGCAGCCTCCACAGACGCGAGTACTTGCGGTGAGTGTTCGCGCAGTTGGGCAAGCATGCTAGAGGCTTTGAACAGGAACATGCCGCTGTTCCAGTAGTAACGGCCGTCGGCCAGATACTGCTCTGCGGTGGTGAGGTCCGGTTTTTCAACAAACGCTTGCACCGCTTGGATCTGGTCGGATTTCTCAGCAACGCGGATGTACCCGTAACCGGTTTCGGCTTTGTTGGGCACAATACCGAAGGTCACGATTCTGCCGGCCAGTGCAGCGGGTTTACCTTTTTCAAAGGCGGCGTGCAGAGCATCCAGGTCATCAAACACGTGGTCGGCAGGCAGCACCAGCAACAATTCATCCTTGCCATCTGCCAAGGTTTTAACCACTGCTGCTGCAATGGCTGGGGCGGTATTGCGACCGATGGGTTCAAGTAAAATCGCTTGCGGTGTGATACCCAGCGCACGGCATTGCTCCGCTACCAGAAAGCGGTGGTCTTCATTGCTGACCACGATAGGCGTCAGCGATCCTTCCTGGATGCCTGCCAGACGCGACAAGGTGTTCTGAAACAGCGATTGGTCGCCGCTCAGGGTCAGAAACTGCTTCGGGTGCATGGCACGCGAAAGAGGCCACAGCCGGGAGCCTGAGCCACCGGAAAGTATTACTGGGATCATGAAATTTCCCTATTGCTGATCAAGCGATAAAAGTTACTGGTACATCCCGGCAGTACGACCAAGAAGCATGGTCTGCACGACAGGTGAGATGATTTTTTGCCACTCATACACGGCCGCATTGGTGACATAGATAGTGTCATCCGGTTTGATTACGATCTGTCGTGCGTAAAAAATCGCAGCCGGGTCACGCATATCAAGACGTAAGACCGTAGGTTTCAGATTGGTTCCTTCCCCCATGCGAAATACAAATACACCTTCGGGGTTGGCACTGGCTTCTCGCAGGCCGCCGACACTGCCCAGCGCATCAAGCAGGCTGGTGTTTTGTGAGGGCATGTCTTTCAGGCCTGGTTCTTGTACTGCGCCCATGGCGACAAAGCGCTGGCGTGCACGGTCCAATACCACTTCCGAGTTGGGGCGCAGCAGCATGTTGTTGCCGGCCAGAATGTCTTCGTAGTTGAACTGTTGCACCTGGCTGCCAGTGCGTACGGTGACGTTGACCAGATGCGGCTCCAGCAGAGGGCCGCCGGCCTGGTTGACAGCATCGAGCAGGGTCAATGGGCCTTGCAGGGTGCTGAAGCGCCCTGGGGATTTGACTGCACCGGCTACCAGTACTGAGCCGGAGAGGTCACCGACCAGTTCAACGTGGGTTTGCACGTCGGTGGTCACACCCTTGAGCTGCTTGATGATCATGCGCTCAACCTGGTTGAGGGTCATGCCCGCGACAAACTGCCGGCCAACGTAAGGCAGGGAGATCATGCCCTGATCGTCGATCCGGGTTTTAAGCTGGGTGCCGCCGGTGGAGAGTGGAGCGAACAACGCCGAGCCCTCTGGGGCGTTGTCAGTAATAAGCACGCTCAGGATATCGCCGGGCATCAGCCGCGCCGACGGCGCCGTCGGCTTGGCAATGCTCGCTTGCATCGGCCGTACGGCACCGCGCATGTAAGGGGCGATGGTGTTGGCGTTGATCTCGACCAGGTTGTAGGTCGTGTTCTCGGTTTCGATAGCACCCTTGTACGGGCCTGCGCCCGATACGACGCCGCCGCAGCCCGCCAGCCCGAGGACTGCCAGGGCTACTGCGGCCAGTTTCAGATTGAATGTATGGGAGACAGCAAGGGATTTAATCACGGTGATCCTCGATCGAAGCCAGGATGAAGCGAGTTATGCCGTACAGCATCAGCAGGCCAAGGAAGATGGTTGCCAGGTTGTACAAGCGCTCAGGGTACAGCGCCAATTGGGGAGTGTTCGGGCTTACGACCGTCACCAGTGTGCGGATCTTTTTGCTGGCTTCAATGCGGGCATTATCCAGAGCGGCGATTGCAGTTTTATAACTGGCTTCGGCAATACCGGCGTCCAGGGTCAGTTGCTGGAAGGCTGAGGCCACCACGTTCAACTGGGAGCCGTCCGTTGAGGAGACCAACAAGCGTTTTTCTTTGCTCAGTTGCTGAGTGATGGCGGTGACCTTTTGCTTTTGCTGTTTCACTTGCGGCGAGTCGACGCGCAACTTGAACTGCATTTCGGTCAGTACGGCCTGTTCTTTGGTGTGCTGGCCTTCGAGGTCAGCAATAATAGTGGCGCGGCTTTGTGCGGTGTTTGCACCGTCCAGCACTTTGTTGTCGTTCTGGAAGTCGATCAGTTCAGCCTTGCGATCAGCGTAATGAGTGCGGGCAGTGGCCAGCTCACTTTTGGCAAAAGTCATTTGCTCGCGGGCAATGCCATGGCTGACTTCGTTGACGAAGTGCTCGCTGGCGTCAAGGAGGGTACGCAGCATTTGCTCTGACAGCTCTGGGGTAAAGGCTTGCACCTCAACTCGCAGCAGGCCGGTGGTTTCGTCGTAGTGTGCCAAGACCATGCGCTGGTAGTACTTGAGCAGGTCTTCGCGTTGGGCGTCCTTGTCTAGCCAGAAGAACATGTCGCTGCGTTGGGCCGCGTATTGCTCGATCCAGTGCAGGCGATCTTCGAGCAGCAGCATCATGTCCATGGAGCCTATGTATTCGCGCAGGTAGAGGGTTTCTTCCCGGGAAGCTGTGCTGGAGCCGGTGAGTAAGGTTGCGAGACCTGACACAGCGGCGCCCTGATTTGCGCCATCCTGACGAACAACCACTTGCGCACTGCTTACGTAGCGATCTGTAGCAAATACGCCGTAGTAGATGGCCGCCAAAACCATTGGCAAGACCACCAGGCCGATGGCCAGGCGCCAGCGCTTGAGTTTACCCTTGCTGCTCATATGTGATGCATCCTTGAAGTCGAACGGTGCTGCTTTATAAAAGGGGGGGTCAGGTGTTGTAAGCCTTGATGCCTTCGGCGACGTCGTCGTAAACCTGTATGCCGCCATCGCGTACCAGCAGCACGATGTCACAAAGCTTTTCAACTTCGAGCATGTTATGGGTCACCAGTACGACTTTTGATTGCTGCAATTTTTCTTGGAATACCTCGGCACATTTGCGCCTGAAGTGTGCGTCACCCACGGACATCACTTCGTCGATCAGGTAGTAATCAAAGTCAAAGGCCATGCTCAGGCCGAAGGCCAGGCGCGAGCGCATCCCGGATGAGTAGGTCTTGATCGGCTCGTCAATCCAGTCGCCGATTTCGGCAAAGTCCTGCACGTAGCGAACCTTCTCGCGCATGCTGTCACCGACGGCACCGTAGACCCGACAGACAAACTTGACGTTGTCGCGACCGGTCATGCTGCCTTGAAAACCGCCCGCCAACCCGACCGGCCAGGAAATGCTCTTGTCGGTGACTACGGCACCGGAATCGGGAATATCAGCTGCGCCCAGCAGGCGCATCAGGGTGGACTTGCCCGCGCCGTTGCGCCCGATCAGGCCGATATTCTTGCCCGGTGGAATCGACATCGACAGGTTGCGGAACACATACCGACGGCCCTTGGGTGTCAGGTAGGATTTGGTAACGTTTCTAAGCTCAAACACGTTGGTCTGTACTCATCCGTTTTTCGTGGAAATCAGGTGCAAGCGGCGCGCGCGGTAGCTACCCAGGGCAATAAACAGCAGCACCACCGTGAACGTAGTTACGTACTGCACAGACACGCCATCGACGGGGGTGTAATGCGGTAGTACCTCTGCCCGGATCAGTTCAGTTAAATGCAAAAATGGGTTGAGCAGTAGTACAGGCATCATTGCTTGAGGCAGATAGGAGGCTGGCACTAACACCCCGGAAATAAAGTACAGGGGAAAAAATGCCATCCGTATCACGAGCTTAAGGCTGGACTGGGCATGAGTTATTAGCGCTAAAATCATTCCCAGCCCAAAGGTGAAAAGTAGGCCAAGCGCTAATATTGCTACCCACTGCAAAGGATGACTAACCGACATGTCGAAGCCGTACCAAGCAAACCCAAACACTAGAATCGCGTATACCGTTGCACTGATGCAGGCTTCCACTAGTACGCGTGCGACGTAGGTATCGAGAGGTTTGATTTGTTTGTAACCGAACAGCGAGCGGTTTTCGCGCAAGCTGTCCATCATTCGCAATGCAGTGTTGCGGTATAGCATGAAAGGTGCCATTCCAATCAGCACAAACACTGGGTAATCAACACCGGCTACAGTGCGACCACGAATCAGCGAGAACAAAACAGTGAAGATCAGCAAATGGCAGATAGGCTCGATCAAAGTCCATACGGCGCCCATACGTTGTTCGCCAAAACGCGCCCGAGCTTCGCGTAGCACCAAAGCGAAAATTACCGATTTTTGAATCTGGAACGAGGAACGAGGCTTCAAGATATTTACCGCAAATCGAAGCAGCACGCCTGAGCGTGCCGGGAAATTCATTTTCAGGAAATGCCAGAACCCCGCGCGGTAGTCGGGTATTCGATAGTCTTCCATGTTCTAGGGCGGGAGGTTAATCGTTGCGCGGCCTAAGCGTCAATGAAGAAACGCTCTTGTCTGTAGGGCGAGTCCTGTTTTTTTAGGGGGAAATCCGAGGGTTTAAAGGAGATGGCTTGGCAGGGTTTAAGGAATTTCAAGGGGTTGCGAGCGGTGTCAAAAAGCCACTCGCGGGTGTGAGCCGAGGGTGGGTTTTTTTGCGAAATCAGTGCGTTTAAGGGGCCGTCTTTTGAAAACCTGCTATGGCGGTGGGGCTGTCGTGGCAAATATGGACCTCACGTGTGGGGCGAGCCTGCTAGTGATGGTATCGCTGCGGTGTACCTGGTTGACCGCAGCGTCTGCATCGCGAGCAAGCTCGCTCCTACAGAGGCTGCCTGCTGCGTCGAGAGGTACGCTCTCAGCTAAGCGCCGGGTACTCTTCCACACGGTCAGGCCAAGGGCTGAGCACTTCGAAGCCGGTTTCCGTTACGGCCACCATGTGTTCCCACTGGGCGGACAATGACAGGTCTTTGGTGACCACTGTCCATTCGTCGGCAAGTGTTTTTACGTGGCGCTTGCCGGCGTTGAGCATGGGTTCGATGGTGAAGATCATGCCGGTTTTGAGTTTCAGGCCCTGGCCGGGGTAGCCGTAGTGCAGGACTTGCGGCTCATCGTGGTAGACCTTGCCGATGCCGTGGCCGCAGTACTCGCGTACCACGCTATAGCCTTGTTGTTCGGCAACCGTTTGAATGGCATGGCCAATGTCTCCCAGCGTCGCGCCGGGGCGAACCACGCGAATGCCGGCGCACATGGCGTCGTAGGTGGTTTTTACCAAGTGCCGCGCTTGCGGGCTGGGCTCGCCGACGAAGTACATGCGGCTGGTGTCGCCATACCAGCCATCCTTGACCACGGCGATGTCGATGTTGACGATGTCGCCATCCTGCAGAACCCGGCCCGACGGAATGCCATGGCACACCACTTCATTGACCGACGCACACACGGTTTTGGGGAAGCCGTGATAGCCGACGTTGCCGGGGATGGCCTTTTGTACATTGACGATGTAGTCGTGGCAGATCTGATCGAGTTGGTCGGTGGTGACGCCGGCCTTTACGTGCGGGGTGATCATGGCCAGTACTTCAGCGGCCAGCATGCCCGCGACCTTGGACTGGGCGATTTGCGCCGGGCTGTTGATGACGACACTGGCTTTCATGGGTGAACTCCTGATGCAGTTTGCGCGTCCTGCGCGACGGTGGCGCGCTCACACAGTTGTTTCAAATCAAGGCCACCTGCCAGTTCGGCACCAATCAGCACGCGGCAGATCTGGTTGTGGTCCAGGTTGGGGTGCAGCTCGGTCAACATGCCGATGCGCATCCAGTGCTCGGCCTGTGCGTTGATCGAGCGACTCAGTGCGTTGCTGGCAACCCGCAGGTTTTCATGCAGGTGGTCTGAAATCTTTACGATGCCCATGCGGCTATCCGATATGAAATGTATATGAAACGTATGCTACGTGAGCGGGGCGACAGACCGCAACCTTGAGGTTTGCAAGGTTTTGGCTGTGCGAACAAGAATAAAGGCAGGTGGGACGGGATGCGTCCTACATAAAAACTGATATCGCTGAACTAGCCTGCGGTCTTTGAGCTCAGGAGTAGTAGCAATGGCGAGTCACGGTTATATGAGCATTACGGGCAAAACCCAGGGTTTGATCTCAGCGGGCTGTTCAACTCAGGAGTCCATAGGCAATAAGTGCCAGACTGACCACCGTGATGAAATCATGGTGCTGTCTTTTACCCACACGCTGTTGAATATCGGCAACCTCGATCGCGCGACTCATCAACCCATCTCTATTGTCAAAAATATCGATAAGTCTACTGCCTTGCTGGCGCAAGCGGCTACAGCAGCTGGGACGAAGATAAATGAAGTCTGTTAGTCCACAAGAACCATTAGTCGAAGATGGGTTGCGGCAACTTAATCAAGCAGCCAGTTATCTGGCTAATCAGGCCTGCACCGTTAGCGTGCAACGGATTAAAGAAGCGACCTTGCGCCTGCAATTTAACAGGGAAGTTGCGTATTACGCCCGGGGTATTGTCAAGGATGTTCAGCACGGTAAAAAAAGCCTTGAGCAAGGGTTGGAAGATATAAAGAAAGAACAGAATGGGTTGGTGAGCCACACACTGTTGGATAAGGCTCTTTTGGGAGTGGGCATGGCCGCTGGTGGGTTACAGGTCGCAACAGGGGGTGGCGTCTGTTATGTGTCGGCGGGTGCGTTGTGCTTTGGTTTTGGGGCTCCATTGATACTGCATGGCGGCAATAATATTTACGAGAATGGTCGTAATTTATGGGCGGGACATTCAGATGCTCAAGGGCCGATTAGAAAGGTCTATCACGCAGTAGCCATTGTTAGTGGAGGCACGGAGCGTGAAGGTAATATTGCGTATGGAGTGGCGGACTTGGCAGGGTCTGTCTTTGGTGCTGGGCGGTTGGTTTTAAAACCTGAAGCGTGGCGGTTATTCAGGTATGTTCGAGCGGATTATCTGCGTGGCTATCAAACAGCAACGGTGGGCGGCACGGCTGTGGGTTTGGCCTCGGATGGGATAACGGTAAAAAGTATCCGCGAGCAGTGGGGCAATGAGCGTGAATGATTTCCTACTCTACGCAGGGTTTGTTTTTTTAAGCGTGTTGTTTTATCTCCCGTCTTTTTGGGTAAGGTTCGCTTGGTCTGGAGGCGGGATCAGCCTCGCAAGGTTTCTGCTGGTGGCGGGCTACAATTGTTTTTTTATAGTGCTTCATGTTGATTTTGCCAAGACTGGCCAGATTCCTTTTGTAGGTGTTTACAATAATTTGGCAATGCAGTGGTTTTCATTTTTCATAGTACTTGCCTATGTGTTTTCAATGCCGGGTGCCAAGAAGAAGGTGTGTTGGTTGGCGCGGTATAAAAGTTAATGTGCGGGTTGTTATTGGGTGTGAGTGACGTGTTAAATAACATGGAGAGTAATTTAATCTCGGGCGTAAATTTTACTGGTTTGCGTGCTCGCTCATGGTTTTGCCGTGCCCTATAAACGTGAATGATTTACTACTCCACAAGAGAGCGGTGCAAAACCTGTGGGAGTCTGGCTTGCCAGCGATGCGGGCGACTCGGTGTATCAGCTTAAATCGCAGTGATGCCATCGCTGGCAAGCCAGGCTCCCACACCTCCTTCTTGCGGGCATTTAATGTTTACCCAGCCCATGCCTAAAGGTTTAAAACGCTGCATTTAACAAACGTGGTCTACCGTGTGAGGCTGCGGGTTCTTTGTTGATTGCGGTTGTGGGTATGGGCTTTGTGCAGCTAAGCAGGGTTGTTCGCAGGTTGTCGCCGGGCTTGGTGCCTTGTCGATTTTCTGTCCTGTGTGCCCCCGATCTCTGTGCCCTCCCTTCAAAACTGGCTTTCTGGGCCTTGTATCACTGTCGCCATGCGCGCCCACCGGATTCTCGTTTTTTCTATTAAGCCTTGAGCGCCTGTGCGCCTGTCTGATACGAATTTGCGAGTGTTCCCCATGAGTGCCATCACCCCGTTTGCCCCGCTGCAAGAAGCCCTGGATTTTCTGGAATTGAACCCGGATGTCGAGATGTTTGAGCTGTTTATCCTCGATAACAATGGCGTGCCCCGAGGCAAGTTGTTGCACCGTGACGAGTTGCTGGCGGTGTATGAAAGCGGCCGGCCATTACCGAGCACGATTTTGGGGCTGAGCATTAATGGCGATGATGTGGAAAACACCGGGTTGGTGTGGGATGTGGGTGATATTGACTGCCGGGCGTATCCCATCAGCGGCAGTTTGCAGCGTATGCCGTGGCGGTTGATGCCAATGGCGGCGGTGCAGGTCAGCATGCACCCGCAGCAGGGCATGCCTGCGACCGTGGCGGACCCCCGGCATTTGTTGGCCAAGGTAATCGATGGGCTCAAGGCTGACGGGTATTACCCGGTCATGGCGGCAGAGCTGGAGTTTTATTTGCTCGATCAGCAGCGCGACAGCAACGGGCGACCGCAGCCGGCGCGCGATGCCGATGGTCAGCGTCCTCGGGCAACTCAGGTCTACGGTCTGCGCGAGTTGGAGCAAATCGAACCGTTTTTGGCGGATCTGTACAGCGCTTGCAAGTTGCAAGGTATTCCTGCGCGCACGGCGATTTCCGAATACGCGCCAGGGCAGGTGGAAATTACCCTTGAGCACCGCAGCGACGCGTTGCAGGCGATGGACGAAGCGGTGCGTTACAAGCGGTTGGTCAAGGGCGTGGCGCACAAACACGGGATGGTTGCCTGCTTTATGGCCAAGCCGTTTGATGATTTGGCCGGCACCGGCATGCATATGCATGTCAGCCTGGCCGATAAGGACGGCAACAATCTGTTCGCCAGCGAGGCGCCGGATGGCACGCCACTGCTCAGGCAAGCGGTGGGCGGGATGCTCGCCACGTTGCTCGATTCGTTGTTGATGTTTTGCCCGAATGCCAACTCCTACCGTCGCTTTCAGAGCAATAGCTATGCACCGCTGGCCGCGACTTGGGGCGTGGACAATCGCACGGTGAGCTTGCGGGTGCCGGGTGGCCCGGCATTTTCGCGGCATATCGAACACCGTATTTGTGGTGCGGATGCCAACCCGTATCTGGCCGCTGCGGCGATTTTGGCCGGGATTCATCGTGGCATTCGTGAACAGCTTGATCCGGGGGCGCCGATTGAAGGTAATGGCTACGCCCAGGCCACAGAAATGCTGCCTACTGACTGGCTGACCACCTTGCGCGCGCTGGAAGGCTCTGAGTGGGCAAAAGAAGCGTTTGGGTCCGAGTTTTTGAAGGTGTACCTGGCGGTGAAAAACGCCGAGTACCGACAGTTTATGGGCGAGGTCGGGGAGCAGGATTGGCGCTGGTACTTGCAGCAGGCGTGAGGTGGGGGGGCTGGATCGCTCAGATCCCCTGTAGGAGTCGAGCTTGCTCGCGATGGCATCACCGCGTTTTTGCAGGCATACCGAGTGGCTGGATCGCTCAGGTCCTCTGTAGGAGTCGAGCTTGC
>NZ_WIWK01000126.1:0-16473 GCF_009600165.1 Pseudomonas sp. FSL R10-0399 | reverse complement strand
GGTACTCAGGTGGTTGTATTGGGTAGACATGGCAACACCTTACATGAGGTGTTGCACTTGCTCCTTGAGACCGCCCTCTTACAAAAACTCAATATCAAGTCAGTGGTGTATCTGGCTGAATTTGCCAAACGCAATAACTTAATCGAATGAAGCATGCCGTCTGGTTATTGACGCTAAGCCTGACAACAGCAAGCCATGCTGACCCGATGCCTCTGCAGTTGCTGGCGCGATCACAGGCCGATGTGCCTGCACTTAAGCTCGGTGAGGGCGACACACAATGGCTGAGCGCCAAACAGTCGCTGATTCTGGGCACGTCGGTACCGGACAATGGCCCCTTCGATATATCTTCAGGCAGCGATTACTTTGAAGGTTTGACCGCCGATTATGCCGGGCTGCTCGCCCAGGCACTGAACCTTGAGATCAAGGTCAGGCGGTATGACTCCAGGGCGCAGGCTATCGAGGCGTTGAAAAATGATCAGATCGATCTGCTCGGCACCGCCAATGCCTTTGAAAGTGCCGATGACCAATTGGCACTCTCGTCGGCCTATGCCCTCGACACCCCCGTGCTGGTCTCACGTACCGGCGACAGCAAAGGCAGCATCCCGCTGCCGCCCGGTCTGCGCATGGCCATGTTTTATCACTACCAGCCTGTCGCAGCGGTCAAGGCCCAGTATCCGGATGTGCAGTTAGAGCTGTATGCATCGCCCCTTGCAGCCCTCGGCGCCGTGGCGTTTGGCCAGGCCGACCTGTATCTGGGTGATGCCATCAGTGCCCACTACCTGATTACCAAAAACTATCCGAATAACGTGTACATCCGGGACGTGGCCCTCCTTGAAGAGCAGTTTTTTTCATTTGCGGTGCATCACCCTAACCCACGCTTGCTACGCCTGATCAATTCGGCGTTGGCGGCCATTCCTCCCGCCCACAACAACGCCATCCTGCATCGCTGGGGCGTTAGCGCAATGAGCATCGAGCGGCGTGGGCCGTTGCAACTCACCCCGTCTGAACAACGCTGGATCGAGGCTCATCCGCGTTTGAAGGTGGCCGTTTCTGAAGACTTCCTGCCGTTTACCTTTTTTAACGACCAAGGGGTTTTTAGTGGTCTGGCGGCTGATTTGCTGGCCAAGATCAGCTTGCGCACCGGGATTCAATTTGACTGGGTGCGCAGCCAGTCCGTACCGGGCCTGATCGAGGATGTAAAGCTGGGGCGAGCCGACCTGATGCCGGCGTTTACCGCCAGCGCCAGCCGCGAACATGTTCTGCGTTTTACCAAGCCGTATATTTCGACGCCCTTTGTGCTGGTGACACGCCTGCTCACGGGCAGCCCGCAAACACTGGACAAACTGGACGGTGAGCGCGTTGCGCTGGTGATCGACAATAACGTCAGCACCTACTTGGCGCAGCACTATCCGGGTGTGCAGTTGGTTGCCGCGCGCAACTCGGCACTCGCCCTGGAAATGGCCAGCAAAGGTGAGGTACAGGGGGCCGTGATCAATCTGGTCAGCGCGCGTTATTTGCTCCAGCAGCACTACGCCAGGCAGTTAAAAATCAGCAGCACCGTGGGCATTGTCCCCGCCCAGTTTTCATTGGCCGTGAATGCGCAAGCCACCACACTGCACGCCATTCTCGACAAGGCACTGGCCAGTATTTCGCCCGAAGAGATGAACACCCTGACCGCCCGCTGGCACAGCGCCGTGGTGCTCGATAACCGTTTTTGGGCACGTCACCACTCGGCGATCATGCGGGTCTCGGCGGTGGCAGTCGGAGTGTTGCTGCTGGGTATCGTGTGGATCTCTTACTTGCGCCGGGTGCTGCGCAAACGCGATCAGGCCGAGCGCGCACTGAGCGATCAACTGGCGTTCATGCGTACGCTGATTGACGGTACGCCCCACCCCATTTACGTGCGCGATCGTCAGGGCCGGCTGCTGATTTGTAACGAAGGTTACCTGGATACGTTTGGCGCCGAACGCGAGTCCATTGTGGGCAAAACCCTGCTTGAGCATTCGCTGACGTCGATGCGCCAACACAAGGCCTATCACAGCGACTACATGCGCGTAATGAAAGAAGGCCGCCCACTGGTTCGCGATCACCAACTGGAATTGCCCAACACTCAGGTGCTGACCATTTACCACTGGATCCTGCCTTATCGAGGCAGCGATAACGAGGTGCTTGGCATCATTGGCGGCTGGATTGATATCAGCGAGCGCCAGCAGTTGGTCGAACAGTTGCAGGAAGCCAAACAGCTGGCCGAACAGGCCAATGTGGCCAAAAGTGATTTTCTGACCACCATGAGCCATGAGATCCGTACGCCCATGAACGCGGTGATCGGCATGCTCGAACTGGCGATGAAAAAGGCCGAACAGGGACTTGCCGACAACGACAGCCTGGAAGTTGCCTCGCAAGCCGCACAGGGTTTATTGGAGCTGATTGGTGACATTCTGGATATCACCCAGATCGAATCGGGGCGCATGTCGCTCAATCAACAGCGCACTCACTTGATGAAGCTGGTGGAGTCTACGGCCCGGGTGTTTGAAGCCCTGGCGGAGAAAAAAGGCTTGCTGATGAGTTTTGAGCTCGACCCCAGGATCAACACAGAGGTGCTGATTGACCCCCTGCGCTTTCGGCAGGTGCTGTCGAACCTGCTGAGCAATGCGATCAAGTTCACCGACAGCGGCCATGTTGGCCTGAGCGTGCGCGCCAAAGGCTCGCGCAACAGCGAGCGGCTGAACGTGTGCGTACAGATCGAGGACACCGGGATCGGTATTTCGGAGCAAGACCAGCAGCGCCTGTTCAGCCCTTTCTCCCAGGTCAGCTCGAAAAACAAGCTGCCGGGTGGCTCCGGCCTGGGGCTGATGATCAGTCGTCAGTTGTGCGAAATGATGGGCGGTACGCTGCAGTTGCACAGCACGTTGGGTAAAGGCACGCGCATTAGCTTGGAGTTCGACATGGTGACTCTGCTTGCGGTCTCGCCCGTGATCGCCCCGCACGAACCACCCGCGCCCCCGCAACGCGCCTTGAACGTGCTGGTGGTGGATGATTACCCCCCTAATCGAAGGCTGTTGACGCAACAACTCGGTTACCTGGGGCACATGGCGCAAGAAGCCGGCGAAGGTGCCCAAGCCTTGAAGGCCTGGAGGGCCCAGCGTTTTGACCTGATCATGACCGACTGCGCCATGCCGGTGATGGATGGCTACGAACTGGCCCGCACCATCCGTGCCGAAGAAGCCGCCAACGGCGCCCCGGCGGTGTTGATTGTCGGGTTTACCGCCAATGCCCAAACCGGCGAAGTCGAGCGCTGCATGGCCGCCGGAATGAATGATTGCCTGTTCAAACCCATCAGCCTGCAACACCTTGAGGCGCGACTGGCCTCGGCCGATCTGGAGCCGATCAACCTGCAAGTCACTGGCGAGGCCGTGGGGTCGGAACGTGAGATTGATCTCGACGCGCTGGAGCGCCTGACCCACGGCGATGCCGACGCCCTCAAGCACTTGATCGAACCGCTGATCAACAGCATGGAAGAGGACATGACCGCGCTGCTGCAAGCGTTCACCAAGCATGACTTGCCGGGCATGAGTGCGGTGGCGCACAAGGTCAAAAGTGGCGCCCGAATGATCAAGGCCCGGCATCTGTTGCAATGCTGTGAAGACCTTGAAAAAGCCTGCCTGCTCGCCAACTGGTCGCAGGTGGCTGAACGGGTGGATGATCTGTATGAAGCCATGGCCCAGATATTGGAAATGATTGAGGTGTACCGGGTGTGAGCCGGGTGGCTCACATAAAACTTTGAATCAGTACCACCGTCTTTGCAAACACGCCAGCCCGGGCGCCCCGGTCTGTCAGGGTTGAGGCGATTCGCAAGAACGAAGTCCCGCCGGGCAAGGTGATTAACTGGCCGGCAGGGACACCATTGACGGTGATCGTACTGTTGATGCCGTTGCCTAGATCAACCGGGTTACCCACAGACACGCGGTAACGCACAGAGGCATTGCGAGAGCAGTTGACTTGCCGGGTCAGTTCTTTACGGGAGCCGGTAATTTCTCCTAACTTCAAGACCCCGTGATCAAGGTTGACGTCGCCACCGTAGACGTCGCAGCGGTTGGGAGGAATGGGCGGCGTGGCACACGAGTCGGTGCCCGGCACAATAGTGGGTGCACCTGGCGCCGTGCCATTGTATGCCGCCCAGGCTGCGCAAATTTGCGTGGTCCAGCCAGGTTCGACGGAATAGGCATAACCCGCGTACCGATAGATGCTGCTGCCGAACCTGGCTTGCCATGCCGTGATGGCCTGATCCCAGGAGACACCCGACGTAATCGCCACGTTAGTATCGACCGATGCCCAGCAGTCAATGTTCCAGGACGTACAGCCCATCGGCGTGATGGTGCGTAGCCCGTTGAAGAGTTGGCTGTAAGAGACCGGGCCGAACCGGCAATTGGTACCTCTGCTGCACAAGGCAGAACCTGGATAACGATGAGGATTGCCGTCGTTATAGGCACCGGCACTGCCCGATGCCACCAGCGTTGTGGCCGGAGCGCCCGGCATTTGGCGGGCATCGGCGTTGATCGCGTTGACCAGGTTCCAGGCATTGGCCGCAGGCGCTGTAAAGATCAGCACTGCCACTGGCAACGCTGCGCGAAGATAGTTGTTCATCACATCACCTGTGCAGTTAAGTTGAGTGGCGCCAGCCACCACCGGCCTTACAAAAGATATTGAATAAGTACTACCGTTTTGGAGAAAGAGCCGGCCACCGCGCCTTGGTCAGTCAAGGTTGAGGTGATTTTAAAGTTGGAGGTACCGCCCGGGAATCGGGTGACCAAACCTACATTGACACCGTTGATCGAGAGCGTGCTCAGGATGCCGTTGCCCAGATTTATCGGGTTGCCCGCAGCGACGGTGTACATCACGTCGGCCGTGCGGGTACAGGTAATCTGGCGCGTGATTTCTACTGTTTTACCGGTAATTTCACCGACCTTCAGCGTGCCGTGATCGAGAATCACAGGACCGCCCCCCACGTTGCACTGGTTAGGCGGAATCGGTGGCGGGCCGCAGGTGTCAGCGCCGGGCAGCAAGTAGAAATCACCTGGGATTGAATAGGTCGCCCAAGAGGTACACATGCGCAGGGTGTTATTTCTCGAATAGGTGTAGGCGTTATAACGGCTTATTGAGTTACCGTGACGCGCCCGCCAGGTACTGATTGCCTGGTCCCAGGTCATGCCATTGTGCACGCTCACCGACGTATCGGCTCCGTATCGACAATTGGCTGGAGGGTTCTCGACGCAGTTCATGACGATATTGAAACGAAAGCTACTGGTTTGATACGGGCTGGCCACCGGTCCAAAATTGCAGCCATTGCCCCCACGGCAAATCACTTTGCCGGGGTACTGGTTAGGAATGCCGTTGTCCGCGGCCGTCGCAGACCCGGAAACCACCACCATTCCGCTGGGCGATGTGATGGGTGAAGGACGGGGGTCGTTGTTGGCTTGGGTGCTTAACAAAAATGCACTGGCCGCAGGCATCACGGCCCATAGGGCCAGCGCCAGTAACGGACGAAAAAAAGAGACGCAGAAGGTCATGTTTGCCTCTGGAGCAATGCATAAAGTTTGATTTGAAATCTTCTTCACGGGTACGCCAGCGTGAACGTTGAGTTCGCCACGAAGCGGCCTTTTCGGATTGACTCATTGGCAATTGCCTTGGGCTCGCCCCGCACATAGGCCTTGAGTGCAATGACATTGTCGCCATCGTTCAAAGCCTGTTCGGGGCTGGCCACGTTCAGCGGCAAGGCCTGATCGGTGACCGTTTCAAGGCCGATGGCAATGCCTCGCGCAGCACTGCCGGTGGCCAGCGCCAGCAAGCCCGGCAATTCAACATTTTCAGCACCGCTAAACGTGGCCGTCACCGAGTCGGCAATCTGGGTGTCGCAGTCTTGCAGGTGAATATAAAAAGGCTCACCGGGGGTGCGGGTGTTCTGGTAGAGGCTGAACGTGGAGATATCACTGAACTTCACCGGGATGAGTTCGTCACCCGGGCGAATGGTGCACGCCTGGGCGACCAGCACGCCCTTGAAGCTCAAGTTGTCTGCTGCCTGCACCTGACTGGCCAGCAGGCACGCCGCAATCGTTGAAAACGCGAGGGTTTCAATAACTGATCGCATGGTGTGGCTCCTCACTGGTAGTTCGCCAATAACGTGGCTGACGCGGTAAAGCCACCCGGGGCCAGTGTCGAGCCTGGGCGCTTGACCGGCACGGCCTCAAGCACGGGGGGCGAACTGGGGGTAATCACCAGCGGTGTGTTGAGTGCCATGGGCTTGCCGTTTTGCAGCAGCTTGATGCCGAGGTCGGCTACATTCGATTGCACGGCTGACGGCTCGAAAGAGGTGGCCGTGCCGCGCACGGTGAGGATCATTTCCCAAGGCAAGGTGTCGGCTGAACAGGTGATGGTGTAACTCACCGGTTGGCGATAATGCTCGCCGTCCACTTGGCTGATACCCACTTCTTTGAAGTCCACTTCGATGGTGCTGCCGCCATTGATGGTGCATGGCGGCGGTTCGATCAGCGTCCCATTGAACGCCACATTGGCCGAGGCACTGCTGCACAGGCCCAGGGCGAGCACGGTCAGCACGACGGGCGATTGCCAGAAGGTCATCAGACGTTCCTTTCTCATTGCAGGCCCACCACCAAGGTTGCAACTGCGGTAAATGCGCCGCCGGTCAGGGTGCTGCCAAGACGCTTAACAGGCACCGCTTGCACATCGGGCAAGGTCGGGTAGGTGAATTTAACGGCCGTATTGAGCGGCCAGTCAGCCCCGTCAACGAACAGCTTGATCCCCAGATCAGCCTTGCTGGTGGCCAGCGATTTAGCATCGAAGGCGGCCCCTGTGCCTTTGAGCTCCAGGGTCATGGCATTGGACGACGGGTTGCTGCACGACACTTCATAGGGCACCCCGCGCTGATAATTGATGCCGTCGATGCGGGTGGTCAGCAGGGCATCGCCAAACGGAACGGTAAGCGTTGTTCCGCGGTTGATCTCGCACGCTGGCGGTGCTTGCACGACGCCGCTGATGGTCACATTGACGTCTGCCTGAGCACCCTGGCTGAGCGCCAGTAACAGGCAGCCGCCAATCAGGACGGCAGGTAAGCCGGGGCTGGGCATGGAGGTGTCCTTAGTCATAGTTGAGCCTGAAATCCACGACGGCACGGAAGGCGCCGTTGGTCAGGGGGGCCGGCGTGCGGGTGGCCTGGACGTACCAGGTCACGGTGTCGCGCCCGTGCACCAAAAATAAGGGCTGGCCCCATGTGCCCAGACGCACGTCGCGACCCAGGGCATCGGTGAGGCGCAGCCCCATCCCGGTAACGCCCTGTACTTTGACCAGACGCGGGTCATCAGAATCGGCCGGTGCCAGAAAAGCTACCGAGACAATCGGTTCATAAGGGCTCCAGACCAGACGGCCGGTGCGCTCGTTGGGCAGCCCACCGGCGATGCGCCGACAGTCCAGAAAGCGCAACTGGAAAGCCACGGGCTGGCCCATGTCGCCGGGTTTTGACAAGTCGGCGCGTGAGACATTGTTGAGTTCCACGGTCTGGTAGGCCGAGGACATTTCCAGCAGACAAGGGGCATGGTTGAGCGAGCCGCTGATGTCCAGCAAGCCCTCGCCATCCATAATGGGCTCATCTTCGGCCCGGCACAGGTTGGCCGACAACGCCACTATCAGGCTGGTCAGCGCCACCCCTCGAGCCAGGAACATGACGCTATTCATGGCGTGAAGAAGCCTTGGGGTCGACGCTGCATTCATTGCCGGCACAGGTGAAGGCCAGTGTCGGGCGACCGCCGTAGTCATTGATGTAAGTCAGGTACGGCGTGGAGCCCAGCGCAGCCACACTCGGCCCAAGGGTCAGGGCACCTTTGGGCGGGACCATCAGCGGCTCAAAGTTCGCCGCGGTGGTACCGTCTTTACTGTTGCGTGCATCCACCAGCGTCACGTAGTACGGCGTTGGGTTATTGACCTGGTAATGATCACCCTGACGGGTCAGGGTCAGTTTCTCTTGCCAGGGATTGGACTGTTGCTGCTGGGTCGGCATGATCGACGCCGGGCGGTAAAACAGTTTGATGCGCGTCTGCAACGCAATTTGCAAGGTGTTGGTTTTGTCGCTGCGCGGCGGAATTTCGCGCAGGTTGAAGTAATAAACACTCTCGCGGTCCTGGGGCAATAACTTGGCCGCCGGCAGCCCCTGAACCTTGACCTGGCTGTTCTTGCCCGGCTCCAGGCGTTGCACGGGGGGCAATACGGTCAGCGGGGTGCTGATTTTTTTCCCGGATTCGTCTTCGATCCAGCCTTGGGCCAGGTACGGCAGCTCGGTGTTGTTATTGGTGATGTTCATGCTGACGGCGTCTTTGCTGCCGTCAAAAATCACCCGGGTACGGTCCAGGCCGATGGCGGCCTTGCTGTTGTTGATCAGGCACATCGCCAACAGGGCCAGTGCAAAAGGGGCAAAGCGGGGATTAAGGTTCATGAGGCTTTTTTCTCCAAAACATCAGGCAAGACTGCCGAGGCGGGTGCGCTGTCAGCCTTGATGGGCTGGCACAGCAGGTTCAGGGTCGAGGCCAGCCCGTCAGCCGGGAGTTCCTCGGGCAAGCTCAGGTTGCAGCGCCCGGTGCTGCCCCAACTGACGGTCATCTGCGAACCGGGCTGAATGCCGCTCAGGTACACGCTGCCTTCGTCGTTGACGATGCCGGTGTCCTGCTGCTTGTCATTTTTGACGCTGGCACCGAACGGCGGGACGCTGCCATCGGGCAGGTGCAGGACCGCCATGGCCTTCTCGCCGGAGATCACTGCCAGGGTGCGATAACCGATGGCGCCTTCGGTAAGAGTCAGCTCGGTGACCGACTGGGTGGCCTCGATGTTGCTTGGCAGGCTTTCCAGGTCAACGCTGGCTGAGGTGCGGTAGAAGCTGCTGATGTCCGAGATCACCGCTTTGCCGAAGCCGTTGCTGCGTGTCGGCGTGCCATAACCGCGTATTGGCACATCCGCCACGCCGCTGGTGTCGACCATCAGGCGAGTGCCGCCCATGCTGGAACTGCGGTGCAGTGCAGCGCCGTCTTTGGTCAGCGTGCCGCCACCTCGAGCAGACACGCTGAGGCTTGAACGGCTGTCTTTTTCGATGCCCGCGCTGAGATCAACATCGGCCCGATCACCGGAGTGACTCAGGAAACCGCTGACCGAAGTGTCGCTTGCCGCCAACTGATAGTTGTTACGCGCATTGATACGGTCGCTGTAGCGCGTTGAATAACTGTTGGTATTCTGGGTTCTGTTGAAACTGCTGGACAGCGAACCCGAACGGCCCAAGGGCACGCTGAAGGTGAGGAACATACCTTTGCTGGTCGGTTCTTGCCGCTGCTGGGTCTGGAACAGGTTAAGCGACATGCTCAGGTTTTTGACCGGCCCCGCATCGAAGTAACGCGACAGCGACAGGTTCCAGCGCTCGCTGTCAGGCCGGTCCCAATAGGATTGATTGCTGTAGTCCAGGTAGACCGACACACCGGCATCGCGAAACTGTTTGTTGAAGGTGGCCGTGTACAGAGACTTGCTCCCTCCGACGTCGCCTTCGTAGTGACGCACATCGAGGTATTCGCTCATGCTCAGGTAATTTTCTTGTGAAAACCGATACCCGGCAAACGAGACTTGGCTGTCGTACTCTTCAAACCGTTTGGAGTAGCTCAAACGATAGGAGGACCCCGTGAAGGTGTCACCGTACAGCGTGGTGCTCGCTCGGGTCGTGTCCAGTGACACCGCACCGAAGGCCATCAAGTCGCGGCCCACACCTATTGAGAGGGCGCGGTAATTGTTGTCGGTGATTGCCCCGCCAAACAGCGACCAGCCGTTGGCCACACCCCAAGAGAATTCGCCGGTACTGAAGACGCTGCCGGCACCGCCCTCTTGCAAGTTCGTCGGCCTGCCCGCTGCCACTTTGAAACGCACGCTGCCAGGACGTGTGAGGTAGGGAATGCTGGCGGACTCAACCTTGAAGGTTTGTACCGAGCCGTCTTGCTCCTCTACCCGTACATCCATCGAGCCACTGACAGCATCGTTGAGGTCCTGGATGCGAAATGGCCCAGCGGCCACCAGCGCTTCGTAGAGCACGCGCCCTTGCTGGCTGATGACCACTTTGGCGTTAGTGCGTGCGACACCCACGACTTCTGGCGCGTAGCCGCGCAAGTTGGGCGGTAATTGGTTGTCGTCAGAATTGAGCGCAACACCGGTAAACCGGAAGCTGTCGAACAGGTCGGAATACAAGTAGTTTTCGCCCACCGACAAGCGCGCCTGCAGGGATGGCAATGCGCGGTAGGCATAGAAGCGGTTCCATTCCATGTGTTGGGTGCGGCTGGTATCTTCGGCATCGACACGCCCTTGCCAATCGGCGCGCACCCGCCAGGCACCGACGTTGGCGCCGAGGGTGCCATTGCCGCTGAGGTTATTTTTAACGCCGTCGTTTTTGTTGCGAATGGATTGGGCGGTGAGGTTGTAATCAAACAACAGGCCCGACACGCCTTCATCCCATCGCGAAGGCGGATCCCAGTTTTGCGCGGTGTATTGCAGGTAGGCCTGGGGCAACGAGATGCGCAGGGTCGAGGTGCTTAGATCGCCAGTGACTTCCATACCGGGCAAACTGCGAATGTTCAGGCACTCATTGTTATGCCACCAGGTGAGTTCGGCGTCCTTGCCCTCTTTGAGCCCCAGTAGCGCAACCAGCTCGGGCGACAGGCAGGCTTCGCTGCCTTTGGGGTCATCCTCGGGAGAGATAAACGCGATGCGCTGCTCGCCCAGGCTCTGGGCGTTGATCTGCACGTTCATCGGATAAACACCGGGCAGGATGAAGCCGCTGCGCGAGAATTGCGACAGGTCGATATTGGAACGGTCGTTCAGGTCAAGAATGTCGGTATTGAACTGGATATCGCCGGCCGCGATTGCGCTGCCTGCCACGACCATCAGCCCGCTCATGACACACGGAGGCCATGCAGCTTTTATCGTTGAGGTTTTGAGCATGGAAAACAGACCAACCATGTCAGTAGTACTCCAACCTGAAACGCACCGCAGCACGGTGACTGCCTACAGACAGAGGCTGGTTGTTGCCAACCAATTTGAGGGTGTAATGCAGCACTTGGTCCCTCACGCTCGAAAGCGGGATCATCGTCATGGGCACCCCGGGAAGGCTTTCGCGGCCTTCGGCATCAGTGATGTGAAAGGCCACACCTTGTGAAGAGCCATTGGCGGCGAAGGAAAGGCCTTGACGGTCTGATACGCCGTCAAAGGTCACGCGTATGTGTTGCCAGTCGGGCAACTTTTCACCGGGACGATCCGGGTCATTACGGGTGAGTGAGCAATTAATTAAACGCAAGGTAAACGAATGCGGGTCGCCCTCACCCAGCCGAATAAGTCGGCCAATAGGCATGGGGTCCATTTCAATTACTTGATAAGCGCTGCTGGTATCCATGGCGCAGGCCGCGTCAAGAATCTCACCGCCGAGTGTAACAACCCCATTTTGTTGGCCAGCCGCTACAACGTTATTAAAGGGCACTATTAACAGTGCGAACGAAGAAGTAATAGTTAACTGCGTTATTACATTCACGAGCAGGTTCTCATTTTCAAGTTACCCTGCCACCTCGCGGTGGCAGGGCAATGACTTACTGGTAAGCCAATGAGAAGTTGGTAATGGCGGTGAATTCACCTGGTATGACCGCATCTGCGGCGGTAGCGCCTTTGAGGAATGCGCCAAATTGCAAGGTATTATTGCCATCTTGGATGGGTTGAGATGCCGTTGGAGTACCCAATTTGATGTCTGCACCAGACGAATCGCGCATGACGATGCCTGCACCAGAAGCCGTGCCTACAATACCCAATGCCCCAGGAACGTCTTTCGATATGCCACCGGTAAAGGTGGTGCTGACGCCTTTAAGGGTCGCGGTATCGCAACCCACCAGCTTGATTTCGAACGGTTCAGGCCGGCTCGAGCCACCCGCTTCCAATTGCGACTTGGCAACTTGGCCAAGGCCTACAGTCTGATCAACACTTTCAGGCGCGATAGAGCAAGCAGCTTCAATAATCGAACCTTCGAAAGTAACTGTTCCTTGACCGGCACCTGCCGCTTGTACCATCGAAGCAGACCCCGCCAACATGAACATGGAGACCAAAGCAGATTTCATTACGAACTTCATTTTTTTAATTTCCTTTAGATGATTAAGTTTCGGAGCCACCTATTAAATTAAACTTGTTGTCAGGCACGGTACCGCATACCTTTCAATCAAGAAGTTCATCCGTGAGTTATTTAAACAGTTCTACTCCAATGTTTTGCCGCATTAAAGTTGACCACGCCCCTATTAGTTATCCCCTTAAATAGTGAACCTGGCCCAAACGACGAAACTGGGAAGAAGTTAACGTGCCCAAGGCAAATTCAACGTAGGAATTCTCTGAAGTTTTTGAAAAAGTCGGCGTGGCGATGAGTATGGTTTTGGCTGGGGGAGAATACGCAGACGAAAAAAAACCGCGATCAGTGATCGCGGTTTTAATGGGCATGTTGCGGGTTATTTAGCCAACGGGATCTTCGGTGCCCATTGCAGCCATTCCTCTTCGAACTTGTCGAAGAGCGGGAAGGTTTGTTGTGGCCGAGCCGGGTTGCCCATTTTGTCGCCGTCTGGTGTGGCGAAGGCTATGCCGCCTTGAACCAGGGTTTCAAGGGACTCGGTACGAATCGTCGCGCCTTTGAACAAACCAAAGTCGACACCGAAGCCGCTGGTGTTCCAGAAGCGGCTGCCACTGCGCACCAATGGCGCATAACGCGGCTCGATCAGGATATGCACCAAGACTCGGTCAGCGGTGTTGCCCAATTCGTACCCGGTAACTTTGCCCACGGTGACTTCACGATAGGTGACAGGCACCCCCTCTTTGAGCGACCCCCGACGTGCTGCACTCAAGACCAGGCGCAGCCCTGCTTCAGGTATTGCGGCGTCGGGCGCTTGCTCCAGAGCAACGAAGTCACTTTGTAGCCCGCGGCCTTTGGGAGCTGGTTGTACTTCGAGGTACTGGCCTGTCACCAAGGTTTGGAGGTTGGCGGTTTTCATCAGGCCCAGTTCGGGTTTGACCACCCAAAATTGCGTGCCTGCCCGCGCAATGCGCTCTGGCACTTCGGTGATACGCGCTTGCAGCAGCACAGATTGCAGGTCATCACTGAGGTCGACGCTTTCGATCTTGCCGACTGTCAAACCTTTGAAGCGGATGGGTGACCCGCTGCTCAAGCCGTCGGCACTCGCCACTTTGATAGTGATCGGCACGCCTTGCTCCATCGCCGCGTCACGATCGCTGAAGAGGCGGAAACGCGGAATGCGCTTTTGCAAAGGCGCCGTGGCTTTCGGGGTTTCGAACGCGATGCCGCCTGCCATCAAGCTTTGCAGGGACTCACTTTTAACCTGGATGCCGCTGGTCAGGCCGCCGGTGAGAGTCACGCCGCTGGCGTTCCAAAAGCGGGTTGAAGCGTTGACCAGGCCTTCGTATTCCTTCTCGATGTGCACGCCAATGATCAGCTGCTTTTTAGTGCGGGAAAACTGGTAGCTCTGGACCGAACCGACTTTGACCTGTTTGTAGAGCACCGGGCTGCCGACATCCAGTGAACCCAGATTGTCGGTGAAGAGCACCATGTGCAGGCCGGGTGAGCGCAGGTCCAGAGGCGGCGCTTTGGGGCGGGCCACAAACTCGCGCTCGGGCTTGCTGCCTTTGTCACCCGGGCGAATGGCGATGTAGTTACCTTTAACCAGCGCTTCGAGCCCGGTAATACCGGCCAGTGAGATGGAAGGTTTGACCACCCAGAATTGGGTGCCTTCTACCAGATAGTCTTCGGCCAGGGGATCAAGGGCCAATTCGGCGCTGGCGCTGCTAAGGTCGGGGTCTACTTTCAAGGCTTTGAGGCTACCCACCTGAATGCCTTTGTACATGACAGGCGTGCGCCCTGCTTGCAGCCCTTCGAAGTCGCTGAGTTTGACTTTGACCTTGATGCCCGCCTGGGCAGCATCGAAGTCTTCATATAAGCGGAACGGCAGGTTGGGATCGGTTGGCGGGCTGTCTTTGCGATTCTCCGGGGTGGCGAAGGCGATACCGCCGGCGACGATGCTGGCCAGCGATTCGCTGCGTACTTTTACCCCTGACAGGTTAGCGTCGATGCTGATGCCGCTGGCGTTCCAGAAGCGCGTGTGTTTGCGCACCAGATTCGCGTAGGTCGGCTCAATAAAGACTTTGATCTCGACGGTGTTGTGGTCTTCGGACAATACGTAGCTTTTAACCTGACCAACCTGGATTTGTTTGTAGAACACCGGGCTGCCACGATTCAGCGACCCCAGTCGTTCAGCCTTGAGTGTCAGGTGCAAGCCTGGCTTGGCGTCGGACAGCGGCGGTTCTTGTGACAGCGCTTTAAACTTGCGTGTGGGCTCTCCATCACCCGGGCTGACCGCAATGTAGTTGCCGGAGACCAGGGTTTCGAGGCCGGTAATACCCGCCAGAGAAACGCTGGGTTTAACCAACCAGAAGCGGGTGTTGGTTTTGAGGTATTGCTCAACGTCCTTGTCCATCTCGATGGTGGCGATGACCCCCTTGCTTGGGCCACTCTCATCCAGTGCCAAGGTTTTGACCTTGCCTACGGGCATGCCTTTGTAGACCACCTCGGTCTTGTTGGCGACGATGCCTTCACCACTTTCGAAGCGCACCTGAATATCGATGCCCGTCTCGCTGTAGGCTTTCCAGCCCAGCCAGCCACCGATGATCAGGGCAATAAGCGGGAGAATCCAGATGGCCGACCAATTGGACGCCGGACGGGTTTTAGCAGTAGGTAAATCACTCATGGTCGTCATCCGACTCCGTGTTATCCCAAATAAGTCGGGGATCAAAAGTTACAGCTGCAAGCATGGTGAGGATCACGACGCTGGCGAAGGCGACAGCGCCGAGATTAGCCTCAATGCTGGCGATACGTCCAAAGTTCACCACCGCCACCAGAATGGCGATGACGAAAATATCGAGCATCGACCAGCGGCCAATAAACTCGATAAATCGGTACATGATGATACGTTGCCGGGCAGACAAGGGCTGGTGGCGCTGTACCGAGAACAGCAGCAAAGCAATGCCGACCAGCTTGAAGGTGGGCACCAAAATACTGGCCACGAACACGACTGCGGCAATGGGTATCATCCCGTGCTGCACCAGTTCGATTACCCCGGACATGATCGTACTGGGGCTGCCTTGGCCCAGCGTATTGATGGTCATGATAGGCAACAAATTCGCCGGGATGTACAGAATGGCGGAGGTCAGCAACAGGGCCCAGGTGCGCAGCAAGCTGTTCGGACGACGAGCGTGCACCAAAGCGCCACAGCGGGTGCAAATTTGCTCATCAACGTCTTTGTCTTGCCGATTTAATTCGTGGCACTCGGTGCAAATCAGGATGCCAGCATCAATCGCACGCATGCGTATCCTCCCCTGAAAGCGCCTGCCAGATCTGGTGAGGTGACATGACGACCTCCAGCCAGACTTGAACCAGCAACAGGCTGACGAAGCAGGTGAGTCCCAGCCCCAGACTCAGCTCGGCCAGGTCGACCAACTTCACAATGGCCACCAGCACGCCCATCAGGTACACCTCAAGCATGCCCCAGTCTTTCAAGTGGTGATAAATCCTGTAGATGAGCAAGCCGTAAGAGCGGCCAATGTTCAAGCGGATGCTCAGCAGCACTGCCAGCTGGCACAGCAATTTGAGTAACGGAATCCCCATGCTGCACAAAAACACCACGACGGCGATGCCTTGCATGCCTGTGTCGAAGAGGCCGACAACGCCACTCCAAACGGTATCTTGAGAAGCCTGGCCCAACAGATTGAGTTCCATGATGGGCAAAAAGTTCGCAGGGACATACAGCAGCAAGGCGGCAATGACGAGAGCGAGGCTACGCTCGACCACATTGTGACGATGGGTATAAAGCTCATAACCGCAACGCGGGCATTGGGCTTTTTCACCAAGCGCGAGATGCGGTTTACGCATCAGAAGATCGCACTCATGGCAGGCCACTAACTCGTCCAGCGGTAAATCTGACACCCTGCTGGCGTCAGCTGGATCTGGCATATAAGGCGTCTCTGTCTTAGAAATGACTGCACCTATTCTAATGTGCGAAGTCCTAAAGAAGTTTGCCTATTTGTAGGACTTTAGATGCAAGGGGGTGAAGTGAGCTGTGAGCTGTGAGCTGTGAGCTGTGAGCTGCAAGAGCGTGGGGCCCTGGGTGGGGGGGTGTTCAGTTCTAGTTGGGGTTTCGCTGGATTTATCGATTGTTTGTTGCGGGGCGATGTTCAGTGTTTTTTCAAGCACAAAAACAAAATCCCCGTCTGCGTGAGCAGACAGGGATTTCGGAATTTAATCTTGACGATGACCTACTCTCACATGGGGAAACCCCACACTACCATCGGCGA
>NZ_WIWK01000125.1:0-16758 GCF_009600165.1 Pseudomonas sp. FSL R10-0399 | reverse complement strand
GGGCGCGGCGATGTCAGCTCCGGCAACGGGCTGGTGCTGGATGCACTGGGCGCGGCGCTGATTGGTTTTGCCGTGCTGGGCGCGAAGAAACCCAACGCGTTTGGCACGTTGATAGGCGCGTTACTGGTGGCCACCTTGCTCAATGGATTGACGATGCTCAACGCACCCTATTACGCCCAGGATTTCGTCAAAGGACTGGTGTTGGTGCTGGCGCTGATTTTCACCTTTGGTGTCGGACAGCGCGTGCGCTGATCTGGACGCCCTTACTTGCAAGGATCACCTATGTACACATCCATCAAAAGCGCCATTCGCCATGCTCTGGCCGGTGCGCTGCTGTCAGGCGCGGCTTTGGGCGTGCAGGCAGCCGGCTTGCCGGGCGCCCCCGCGCCCTTCGACAAAGGCAATGTGCAGATTGCCATGGTCGGTTATCTGTTTTCCGGCGACTTCCCCGAGGCGTATCTGCAAGGCGTCGAGAAACAGACCAAAGCACTGGGTGCGACGCTGCGGATTTTCGATGCGCGGCAACAGGCGGCCAGTCAGCGCGAGATGATCGAGCAGGCGATTGATCTGGGGGTCGACGGCATCATCGTGCAACTGGGCCTGGCCGAAACCCTCAAGGACTCGATCGACAAAGCCGTGGCCAAGGGCATCAAGGTGGTGACCTTTGACGTCGACCTGAACAACCCGAAAGTGACCCAGGTCGAACAGGACCACCACGCACTGGCGCGTCTGGCGCTGGAACAGGCAGTCAAAGACAACGGCACGAAGTTCGATGCCGGGTATGTGTACATCAGCGGTTTTACCCCGATGGAGTTGCGCAACGAGATCTGGACCCAGGTCAAGGCGGCTAATCCGGGCATCGTCGAGAAGGCCCGTTTTGGCACGCTCAACCCGCCGATTGCCAACTCGGTCGCCGACCAGGCCAGTGCCGTGTTGCGTGCCAACCCGGGCATCAGCGTGATATTCGCGCCATTTGACGAGTTCGCCAAAGGCGCAAAAATTGCCGTTGATGAGGCGGGCCTGAGCTCCAAGGTGAAAATCTACAGCGCCGACATTTCCACGGCCGACATCCAGATCATGAAAGAACCTGACAGCGCCTGGGTGGCGACCGCTGCGGTCAACCCGCAAGTGGCCGGGGCAATCAGTGTTCGCAGCCTGGCAATGCTGATTGCCGGCGAGAATCCGGGGCAAAAAGTATTGGTCCCGCCAACGCTGATTACCCGTCAGCAGTTGCTGGATCTTGATGTGAAGAACGTTCGCGATCTGGCTCAGAAACTACCTGCGTTTGGGGACACATCAGGGATTGCCACGGCGTCCTGGATACCGCTGGCCAAGTAACACGTTTCACACTCAACCAACACTCAATAACAACGACAGAGCAGTACTGCCGCGACGCTAATGCCGAAAACGCAAGTTCTCGGCAACGGGCGAGTATTAGCTGCAGTTCAGGAGTTGCATATGCATAACCGTTCACTTTCTTTACTGGCTGCAGTGATCTCAACCTTTACTTTGCTGCCCGCCTACGCCGACGATCCGGCACCCGGCGCCGACAGCAGCGAGCGTCTGGACACGGTGCTGGTCACCGGTACTCGCGGTAAGGCCCGCACCGTGCTGGACTCGCCAGTCCCGGTGGATGTGCTGACCGCTGCTGACCTCAAATCGGCCGGTGCCAACAGCGGCGAGCTGGGCCAGGCGCTACAGACCTTGCTGCCCTCGTTCAACTTTCCGCGCCAGTCCAACTCCGGCGGCGCTGACCACGTGCGGGCCGCGCAATTGCGTGGCATGAGCCCGGATCAGGTGCTGGTGCTGGTCAACGGCAAGCGTCGGCACACTTCGGCGGTGGTTAACGACTCGTCGAAGATCGGCCGTGGTACGGCGCCGGTGGACTTCAACTCAATCCCGATCAGCGCCATCAAACGCATTGAAGTGCTGCGCGATGGCGCGGGCGCCCAATACGGTTCCGACGCGATTGCCGGGGTGATCAACATCATTCTCGATGACGCCCCGGAAGGCGGTGAAGTGTCCACCACGTATGGCGCGTATCACACCCGTGAAAACGCCATCGGCAAGCGCATCACAGACGGCCAGAGCAGCCAGACCTCTGCCAAGATCGGCACCCGCCTGGGTGAAGACGGCGGGTTTATCCGCGTGGGCACCGAGTATAAGGACCGCAACCCGACCAACCGCGCCGGTTATGACGGTTTCGCTGACACACCGGGGCAACGCAACTTCGCCATGGGCGATGGTCTGGCTCGGGATGTGAATGTGTGGTTCAACTCTGAGCTGCCTGTTGGCGACAGCAAAGCCTACTCGTTCGGCACCTATAACGAGCGCCATACCACAGGCTCGGATTTTTACCGCGAAGCCTATGAACACCCGGAGTTTTACCCCAACGGCTACCTCCCACAGTCCCTTGGCGACAACAAGGACTTGTCTTTGACCGCAGGCTTTAAAGGCATGCTCGATGATGACTGGGACTACGACAGCAGCCTCACCCACGGGCGCAACCGCTTCGATGGCTCAACCCAGCGCACCTTCAACCCCAGCCTCGGAGCTGATTCGCCAACCCGCTTTAACACCGGCGACTATGAGTTCCGCCAGACCACCGCCAACCTGGACTTGAGCCGCGAAGTGCGCTTTGCCGATCGCTCGTTCGTGCTGGCCGTGGGCGGTGAATACCGTTACGAGAACTACCTGACGTTTGCCGGTGACCAGGCCTCTTACTTTGGCAACGGTGCCGACGGCGCCAACGGCCTGCGCCCAAGCGAAGAGGTGAACCTGGACCGCAATGTATTCGGTACGTACGCCGAGTTGTCCGGTGACCTCACCGACCGTTTGTTTGTCGACGTAGCCACACGCTTTGAGCATTACGACGACGCGGGCAGCAAACTCACCGGCAAGCTCAGCGGGCGCTACCGCCTGACTGAGCAACTGGCCTTGCGCGGTGCGGTGTCGAACAACTTCCGCGCGCCGTCGCTGGCACAGGTCGGGTTCCAGAACACCACCACCAACTACGGTGATAACGGCGTGCTGACCGATATCCGCACGTTGCCGGTCAACAGCCCGATCGCCCGCGCCCTAGGCGCCCAGAAGCTCGACCCGGAAACCTCGAAAAACTTCAGCCTCGGCCTGACCGCTCAGCTCAACGACCGCTTTGACGCGTCGCTGGACGTGTTCCACATCGCCGTCAAAGACCGCATCACCCTGTCTCAACGGATTGGCAGTGACGCGCTGGAGCAGTACATCAACGACAACTTTGGTGTGCCGGGCGTGCATGACGTGAGCTTCTTCACCAACGCCGCCGACACCAGCACCAACGGTGCCGAACTGGTGCTCAACTACCATCAGCCGCTGTTTGACGGCGTATGGGGGGCAACCGGCGCCTACACCTACAACCACACCAAAGTCACCAAGACCCGTGGCACACCTTCGCAGTTATCAGGCCTGGGCATCGGCAGCGATGCGCTGGTGGGTGTCGAGGAGCGCAATACCTTGACCGACGCTGCGCCCAAGGACCGCATCGTGCTGTCGACCACTTGGTCCAGCCAACACTGGGGCCTGATGAGCCGCCTGACACGCCAGGGCAAAACCACCCGCGTGTTCGATTTTGGCGATTCATGGCCGACGCAAACCTACGGCGCGGTCTGGCAACTGGATGCCGAAGCGCAATACAAATTCACCCCGGCGTTCGACATCGCGGTGGGTGGCACCAACCTGACCGACAAATACCCGGACCGCTCCAACTCGCAGATTAACTACGGGGGTAACTTGCCGTATGACGTGCTGTCGCCGATCGGCACCAACGGCGCGTACTACTACACCCGTCTTACTTACGCGTTTTAAATCTTCTGTGTAGGAGCGAGCTTGCCTCGCGATCTTTTAAGACATCAAAAGATCGCGAGACGAGCTCGCTCCTACAGGGGGATTCGGGTTTTTGGGGAACACTTTTATGAGCGAAGACCTATCTGCCATTGCCGGTGTTCAGCGCCATTTGCCGGTTTTCCAGGCATTGCTGGTCACCCTCGGCATGGTGATTACCACCGATATTTTGAAAACCGCACCCACGGTCGCGCTCAATGTGGGCAGCGACCATTTTTATTGGGTGTGGATTGTCGGCGGGCTGCTGTCGATGGCCGGCGCCTTGTGCTTTGCAGAGATGGCCACGGCGTTTCCGCACCCCGGCGGTGACTACCATTTTTTGCGTCTGGCCTATGGCGAGCGCGTGGGGATGCTGTTTGCCTGGTCGCGTTTTTCGGTGATGCACACCGGCTGGATCGCGCTTTCAGCCTTTATGTTTGCCGATTACGTCAACGCGGTTCTGCCGCTCGGGCCTTATGGTTCCGGGCTGTTTGCCGCCGGGGTGATCATCGCCCTGGTGCTGTTGAATCTGCTCGGCCGTGAGATCGGCTTTCTGACCCAGACAGCCTTGGTGGTGTTGCTCGCCCTGGGGTTTCTGAGCATTGCGGCAGCAGGTGGCTGGTTGGCCTGGCAGGACTTTGTACCCGAGGTGCCGAAAGTGCTGGCGGTGCCTGAGCAAACCGGCTTTGCCGGTTTTTCTGCGGCGATGATTTTTGTTTTTCTGGCCTTTGGTGGCTGGAGCGATGCGGCCACGTTGTCGGCTGAGGTGCGTGATGGGCGGCGTGGCATGTTCATCGCCATGCTCGGCGCGCTGAGCCTGCTGCTGGCTATTTATCTGGCCTTGAACTGGGCCTTTATTCAGGGCCTGGGCTATGAGGGGCTGGCGGCCAGCGAGGCGCCGGGTGTCGAACTGCTGAACCGGGCATTTGGTGCCCCCGGTGTCGGCCTGATTCTGCTGGTGGTGGGTATTTCAGCGATTGCCAGCATTAACTCAACCCTGCTGGTGGGTGCCCGCACCACCTTTGCGGCGGCGAGGCAAGTGCCGCAACTGAGCGGCCTCGCGGTGTGGGACAAACGCCATGGGGTGCCACGTCGGGCGTTGCTGGCTATTGGCGCCGTGTCGCTGTTGTTGGTGCTGTTTGGCAGTTTTTCGCAAAGCGGCTTCAACACCATGGTGGAATACCTGACCCCGGTGTACTGGCTGTTTTTGAGCCTGAGCACCCTGGCCCTGTTGATCTTGCGACACAAGTTTCCCGATGCGCCAAGACCGGTCAAAGTGCCTTTATACCCGGTGCTGCCGCTGCTGTTTTTCTCGTTATGCCTGTACATGCTGTATTCCAGCGTGGTGTTCGTCGGTTACGGCGCACTGCTGGGAATTGCGGTACTGGTGCTGGGCGCGATTTTGCTGGCGTTGCTGGGCAACACCAGCATCAAGCCGTCATCGACTGAGGAGCTGTTATGAAGAAATGGGGCGTGTTTGCGCTGCTGCTGGTGGTTGCCGCCGTGGTCGCCGTGGGCGTCGCGCGAGACAAAAAACCGCTGGCGAGCGACCTTGATGGCCGCGCCATGGTGCGCAGTGAGCTGTACTTTGCCGCCGTAGACCCGCAGGCGTGGGATGAGTTTTTGTCTGCCGAGGTGACGCCACGCTTCCCGGATGGCCTGAGCTGGTACAAGGTCAACGGGCAATGGCGCGGGCCGTCCGGCAAGCCGGAAAAGCTGCCGTCGCGCATCATGATCCTGATCCATGCCGACAACAGCGCCAACCGCGAAGCGCTGGCCACCATCGGCCGGTTGTTTCAGGAGCGCTTCGGCTATGCCGTGCTGCAAGTGGTCAATCCGGTCCGGGCAAGCGACCCGGACTGGACAGCCGAACGTCTGGACGACAATCGGCAACTCTCACACTAAAACGACACCTGCGCCGGTTGTGACAGGCGCAGCACAGACAGATCACCGGTGATGCGCTTCCAGGCCAGGCGAATGGCTTCGATGTCCTGCTCATGCTGCGCGGTGCCTTCGTGCAGGATGACGATCACCTTGGTGCTCAGCCGCTCCGGCTCGGGCGCACCGTGGTCGCGCCATTGGCCGTAGGCTTCAAGCACGCTGAAGCCGTCCGGAAAGCGTGGCGTGACCTCCTTGTCCAAAAACTCTGTCCAGCGCTGCGGGCTGATGACATCAGCGCCGCTGCCGCCCAGCGTCCCCAATGAGAAATACAGCTCCGTGCGCAGCCATTGCGCCTGGGCGGGTCGCGTCGGGTCGCCGTGCAGTGATGAACTGGCCGGGTCTTTGGTGTGTACAGCAGCGGGCGGTGCACTGGCACAACCGGCAAGCGCCAGAAACAGTGCAGCGAACAGAAAACGTGACGGCATGAAGCGACCTGCAATCTTGGTGGATGGGGGGAAAGGCCGACACTATAGAGGGCGTTTAGATGGGCCATCCAAGACTAAAAAAAGCTTTTTAAATAGCTTAAAGGCATAAGAAATTACCACTGCTTGTGTAGGAGCGAGCTTGCCTCGCGATCTTTTGACCCTGCCATTACAAGATCGCAGCCTTCGTTCCTCGACAGCTCCTACGGGGGGGATTGGGCCTCTGTATCTGATATTTATGCTCACATCCCAGCTTAATAATATTTTATTTAAAACAGCCCTCCCCCTAGCCTTGAAGTCATGCACGAACTGAATCCAACTGCATTACGCAAGGACAGAGACATGACGCTAGCGACAACAACAATAGACACCTTGGTAGTGGGGGCTGGCCAGGCGGGTGTGGCCATGAGTGAGCACCTGAGCAAGCAAGGTGTTCCTCATCTGGTGCTGGAACGCAGTCGTATCGCTGAACGCTGGCGCACCGGTCGCTGGGATTCGCTGGTCGCCAACGGCCCGGCCTGGCATGACCGTTTCCCCGGCCTGGAATTCGATGACGTGGCCGCCGATGGCTTCGCCCCCAAAGAACGCGTCGCCGATTACTTTGAAGCCTATGCACGCAAGTTCAATGCGCCGATCCGCACCGGTGTCGATGTGCTCTCGGTGGTGCGTAATGTTGGCCGTCCGGGCTTTACCGTGCACACCAGCGAAGGCGTGATCGACGCCAAGCGTGTGGTTGCAGCCACCGGCCCGTTCCAGAAGCCGGTGATCCCGGCCATTGCCCCGCAAGACACTGCGCTGCATCAAATCCACTCGGCGGATTACCGCAACCCGGCGCAACTGCCTGCGGGCGCTGTGCTGGTGGTGGGCGCCGGTTCGTCCGGGGTGCAGATTGCTGATGAACTGCAACGCTCCGGGCGCCAAGTGTATTTGTCGGTGGGTGCCCACGACCGCCCTCCCCGCGCCTACCGTAACCGTGATTTCTGCTGGTGGCTGGGGGTGCTGGGTGAATGGGATCAGGCGGCGATGAAGCCGGGGCGCGAGCACGTAACGATTGCCGTCAGCGGTGCCCACGGTGGCAAGACCATCGATTTTCGTGAGCTGGCCCAGCAAGGCATGATCCTGGTGGGGCTGACCCAGGCGTTCAACAACGGCGTCGCCAGCTTCCAGCCCAACCTGCTGGAAAACCTCAAGCGCGGCGATGAAAACTACCTGGCGCTGCTGGATGCGGCAGACGCCTACATCGAGCGCAATGGCCTCGATTTACCGCTGGAGCCACAAGCCCGCCAGGTGTTCCCGGACGCCGACTGCGTGAAAAACCCGATTCTGCAATTGGACCTGGCGGTTGCCGGGATCACTTCGATTATCTGGGCCACCGGCTTTGCCGTGGACTACAGCTGGCTGCAAGTCGATGCCTTTGACGCCGCCGGCAAGCCGCAGCACCAGCGCGGTGTGTCGAGTGAATCGGGGATCTACTTCCTCGGATTGCCATGGCAGTCACGCCGTGGCTCGTCGTTTATCTGGGGCGTGTGGCACGACGCCAAATACGTGGCCGACCACATCAGCATCCAGCGCCAATACCTTGAATACCGCGACGCCGCACCGGTTGTTCGGCAATCGCCTGTCAGCGCCTGATTAACTATTTCTGGAGTTTTTTTGATGCCTACTCACACTCGCATCCGCATGTTCAACACCAAAGAAACCTACCCGAACCAGAGCCTGGACAACGACCTGTGCCAGGCCGTGCGTGCCGGTAACACGGTGTATGTCCGTGGCCAGGTGGGCACTGATTTCGAGGGTAACCTGATCGGCCTCGGCGACCCGCGTGCCCAAGCCGAGCAAGCCATGCGCAACGTCAAGCAACTGCTTGAAGAAGCCGGTAGCGACCTGAGCCACATCGTTAAAACCACCACCTACCTGATCGACCCGCGCTACCGCGAACCGGTGTATCAGGAAGTCGGTAAATGGCTCAAGGGCGTGTTCCCGATTTCCACCGGGCTGGTGGTGTCGGCACTGGGTCAGCCGCAGTGGCTGATGGAAATTGACGTGATCGCTGTAATCCCGGAGTAAGGAGGCTCGCCATGACCTTTTCAATCGTCGCCCGTTGCGCAGAAACCGGCCAGTTGGGCATCGCCATCAGCTCATCGAGCATTGCCGTGGGCGCCCGTTGCCCATGGCTGCGCCCTGGTGTGGGGGCGGTGTCGACCCAAAACATCACGCTGCCGGCATTGGGCCCGGATGTGCTCGACCTGCTGGAGCAAGGCCTCGCGCCCGGCGCGGCCATCGACACGGCGCTGACCCGCAACGGCTACAGCCAGTACCGGCAACTGACGGCGATTGATCATCAGGGCCGCTCCGTGCACTTCAGTGGCAGCGAAACCCTGGGCACGCACAATGCGCTGTCGGGCGAACAGTGTGTGGCGGCGGGCAATATGCTCGCTGACCACGCAGTGATTGCCGCAATGGTTCAGGCGTTTGAGCAAGGTGAAGGCCAGTTGGCCGATCGCCTGCTAGCCGCAATGCATGCGGCCATTGCTGCCGGCGGTGAAGCGGGCCCGGTGCATTCAGCCGCGTTGGTGGTGGTGGGCGAATTGACCTGGCCGATCATCAACCTGCGGGTGGATTGGGCCGATGAAAATCCCATCGGTGAGCTGCAAAAACTCTGGGACGCCTACCGCCCACAGGTCCAGGATTACATCGACCGCGCCCTCGCGCCTGACCGTTCCCCTGGTTACGGCGTGGCGGGAGATGATCGATGAGCAACAGCCGCAAACTGCTGCACACGCTGGTGGGGTTTGACACCACAAGCCGCGAGTCCAACCTGCATTTGATCGAGTTTGTACGCGATTACCTGGCAGGTTTTGGCGTGAGCTGCGAGCTGGTTTACAACGACGAACGCAGCAAGGCCAATCTGTTTGCCAGCATTGGCCCGAGCGAGGTCCCCGGCATTGTGTTGTCGGGGCATACCGACGTGGTACCGGTGGATGGCCAGCCCTGGACAACGCCGCCGTTCGAGCTGACCGAACACGACGGCAAGCTGTTTGGCCGGGGCACGGCAGACATGAAGGGTTATATCGCCTGCGTGTTGGCGCTGGTACCGACGCTGGTGCAGACGCCGTTGCGCATACCTGTGCACATTGCCCTGTCGTATGACGAAGAAGTCGGTTGCCTGGGCGTGCGCTCGTTGCTCAGCGTGCTGGAGCAGCGCCCGGTCAAGCCGATGCTGTGCATTATTGGCGAGCCGACGGAACTCAAGCCGGTGCTCGGGCATAAAGGCAAGTTGGCGATGCGTTGCGATGTGCATGGCGAAGCCTGCCATTCGGCTTATGCCCCCTATGGCGTGAATGCCATCGAGCATGCCGCCGAGTTGATTGGCGAGCTGGGCCGTCTTGGCCGCCAGTTGCGCGAACACCAGGACCCACGCTTTGACCCGCCCTACAGCACTGTACAGACCGGGGTGATTGCCGGGGGCAAGGCGCTGAATATCGTGCCCGCCGATTGCCGCTTTGATTTTGAGATTCGCGCCTTGCCGTCACAGGACCCGGGTGAAGTGGCCGAGGCATTGCAAACCTATGCGATGCAACAGGTCCTGCCACGCATGAAGGCGGTAAGCGCGCAGAGTGCGATCCGTTTTACCGAATTGTCAGCGTATCCGGGACTGGTCACCGATGAGCGCAGCCAGGCGGCCGAGTTGATTGCGGCGTTTTCCGGGTCTCGGGAATTCGGTACGGTGGCGTTTGGCACTGAAGGCGGGTTGTTCGATGCCGTGGGCATCCCCACGGTTGTCTGCGGCCCGGGCAGCATGGACCAAGGGCACAAGCCCGATGAGTTTGTGAGCGTGGCGCAACTGGCCGGGTGTGATGCGATGCTGCTGCGGATGCTGGATTCTATTCGGGTTTAAGTTTTGCCCTTGTAGGAGCGAGCTTGCCTCGCGATCTTTTTAAAGATCAAAAGATCGCGAGCAAGCTCGCTCCTACAGGGTCGCGGGGTTAGCTGAGGACTCTGGCCAGTTCTTCGCGGCAATAATCGACAAACAATTGCACCGGCTTGGTCAGCGGCGCCCGGCGCAGCCACACGGCTGAAAGCCCGGAGCCGGTGACGGTTTCGGCCAAGGGGATGCACACCAGTTTCTGCCCGTCGTAGGTGTATTCGGTGAAGGGTTTGGTGACCAGAATCGAAAACCCGAACCCCCGACCGACCATGCCCCGCACCATCTCGATCGACGGCGAGCTGAAGACAATGTTCGGGGTTAATCCGCGCTCTTCGAAGATGCTCACGAAGTAGGTCCGGCTCGGCAGCACGTCGAGCAAAATCATCGGTTCCAGCACCAGGTCGGCCAACGACACTTTGGCCTGCTGCGCAAAGCGGTGGTCCGCCGGTAACAGCGCGTACGGCTGCTGCGGCGGCATCAATGGCGTGGTTTCGATACTGCCGCCCAGGTCGTGTTCGAAGAGCATGGCCATGTCGATGCTGCCCGCCGTCAGCGCCTGCACCAGCTCTTGCTGTTCGCCGTCGCGAATGCGTATTTCCACTCCCGGCCAGCGCTTTTTGAACCCTGCAATCAGGCGCGGCAAGTACAGCGGCGCGACGGTCTCGAAGCAGCCGATGTCGATCTGGCCCGACACCACATCATTGTCCGCCAAGGCGTTTTGCTCAAATTCATGGGCCACGCGCAGCAATTCCTGCGCCTTGCGATAAAAACGCGCGCCGCTGGGTGTCAGCGAAACGCCCTGGGCGTGGTGACGAATAAACAGTTGCACGCCAAAGCTGTCTTCCAACTGCTTGATGGCGGTAGACACCGAAGGCTGGGCGATATAAAGCTTGCGTGACGCCTCTGCGACGCTCCCGCATTCGGCCGTGGTAATAAAATATTTGAGTTGGCGCAGGTTGTAGGCAGCCATCTGGACCTCGATAAACGTGGGGTTTCGCCCCAAACAAGTGCAGAAAAAAGCCGTTTTTTTCAGCGTTGGCGGTGTATGCAACATACCGGAGCAAAAAAAGGTATGAGCTATATTTTTTAAGGTCTATAGCAACAAACTTACTAATTTACCTGCTTGCCACCATTACAGATGATCACTCCAACAACAAAGCGCTGCCCTGAATGCGCACTGCGAAGTACGCCCACGTACTCTTCCTGCCTTGGAGTTCATCATGGTCACCACTGCAACATCCTCCGCCCCACTCATCGAAAAGCACACGATTGGCTACGTGCCCCCGGAAGATCGCCATGGAAAGGTAAGAGACCTCTTCACCCTGTGGTTCGGCGGTAATATCGCGCCGTTGCCGATTGTGACCGGCGCACTGGGTGTGCAACTGTTCCACCTGAATCTGGTGTGGGGCATCGTCGCCATTCTGGTCGGCCACTTGCTCGGCGGCGTGCTGATGGCGCTGCACTCAGCCCAGGGCCCGCAAATGGGCATCCCGCAAATGATCCAGAGCCGCGCCCAGTTCGGTTCTCTCGGCGCGTTGCTGGTGGTGGTGATCGCCGGCGTCATGTACATCGGCTTCTTTGCCTCCAACATCGTGCTTGCCGGTAAGTCCCTGCATGGCGTGGTCGATTCGGTGCCCGTCCCGGTCGGTATCGTGATCGGCGCAATCGGCTCCGGGATCATCGGCATCATCGGCTACCGCTTTATCCACGTGCTCAACCGCATCGGCACCTGGGTGCTGGGCGCCGGTATCGTGCTGGGTTTCGGTTATATCTTCACCCACATCCAGACCACCGACTTTCTGACCCGCGGTGAGTTCAATATCTCCGGCTGGCTGGCCACTGTGTCGCTGGCGGCCCTGTGGCAGATCGCGTTTGCCCCGTACGTGTCTGACTACTCGCGCTATCTCCCGGCGGATGTACCGGTGGCGTCCACCTTCTGGGCCACTTACATGGGCTCGGTGCTGGGCTCCAGCCTGTCCTTCATCTTTGGTGCGGTGGCCGTGCTCGCTACGCCGGTCGGGATGGACACTATGGACGCCGTAAAACTCGCCACCGGCGCGATTGGCCCGTTGATGCTGGTGCTGTTTCTTCTCAGTGTGATCAGCCACAACGCCCTTAACCTGTACGGCGCCGTGCTGTCGCTTATCACCTTGATTCAGACCTTTGCTTATCGCTGGATTCCAACAGCCAAAAGCCGTGCGCTGATCTCTACCGTGGTGCTGGCAGCGTGTGCGATTGCAGCGGTCTTCGCCTCGAAAGACTTTATCGGCCATTTCGTCGACATGGTGCTGGTGCTGTTGGTGGTCCTGGTGCCGTGGACGGCGATCAACCTGATCGACTTTTACGCGATTCACAAAGGCAAATACGACATCGCTTCGATCTTCCGCGTCGACGGTGGCATTTATGGCCGCTACAACCCGCAGGCATTGCTGGCCTACGCCATCGGCATTGCGGTGCAAATCCCGTTTATGAACACCCCGTTGTACGTGGGCCCGATCTCGGCACACATCGACGGAGCGGATTTGTCCTGGGTCGTAGGGCTGCTGGTGACGTCGCCGCTGTACTACTGGCTGGCGAGCCGGGACAGTGCGTACAAGCGCCGAATGAACGAATCGAAACTGGTGGGCAGCGTTTGATTAAAGGCCCGGCTTTTAAGCGCTGACGATGTATGAGGCTGCGATGGGATGTGAAAGCACTCATCGCAGCCTTCGTGCCTTGGCAGCGACTACAGGGTTTATGCGCGAGCCGCCGGTCATGGTGATCGTCTTTATCGTCAAAACACCTCAACCATGATCACTTCGGTATCGTCGATGGCCTCGACCAGCAGTTGGCTTTCATCGGTGATGGCCAGTCCGTCCCCTGCTTCCACCTGAACACCGTTGACCTTTAACGCGCCCAGCGTCGGGACCAGGTAGCCCTGCCCGGTCATTGAATAATTCAGGTGCTGCCCCGCCTTGAGCGTGGCGCCGAGCACGCGGGCATCGGCGCGGATTGGCAAGGCACCTTGATCGTCCGCCTTGCCGCTGGCCAGCACAGCCCATTGGCCGGCCCGCTCGCCTTTTGGAAACGGCCGGGAGGCCCAACGCGGTTGCCCGCCGTTTTGCCGTGGTCGCAGCCAGATCTGGAACAGCCTTAACGGGATGCTTTCCTCATTGCGCTCTTCGTGGCGGATGCCGCTGCCAGCGCTCATGACCTGCACATCACCCGCCACCGTGCGCCCGTAACTGCCGGTACTGTCGCGATGCGTCACGGCCCCTTCCAACAGGCAAGAGATGATCTCCATGTTTTGGTGGGGATGCATCGGGAAACCCGTGCCGGGGGCGATCACGTCATCATTCCAGACCACCAGCGCACCTAGCGGGCGGTGGGCAGGATTGCCCTCGGCCGTGACCCGGAAGTGATGGCGCGCATTGAGCCAGCCAAAGTCACCACCGCTGAGTTCAGATTTGAATCGATGTTCCAGCATGTCAGTTCCTTTTAGCTTGGCTCTGCTTGAGCGCTTGAGTTATCTGAACCCAGGCACAGTGGTTGAGGGCGTATCAGCGGCGGCGAGCGTCGAGGCTGAAGCGACCGACACCAAAGGCAACCACTTGCAACAGGCCACCGGCCATGGCGACGTTTTTAAAGAAGTGGATGAACTGGTTTTGGTCCGCCAATTGGTTATGGAAAGCCAGCGCCGTGGCCAGGCTAAACACTGCCAGCACTGCTGCGGCAACGCGGGCGCGGTAACCACTGAGCAGCGCCAGGCCACCACCGACTTCAACAACGATTGCCACGACCAAGGCCACTTGTGGAAGCGGCAACCCGACTGAGCCGATGTAACCGATCATCGCCGCCGGTGCAGCGAGCTTCGAGATACCGGAGAGGATGAAAATGATGCTGAGTAGCACGCGGCCAATCAAGGCTGCAGAGGCTTGAGCGGTGTCGGTTTGAGTGCCTTGGGCGCTGCCCGAATGGGCGATGGGTTGGGAGGTAGACATTGGGATTTCTTCCGTTGGATGCGGCTCGGTATGAGCCGCTCTGTTGAAGAAATGGTGCGCCTGCCCCGCTAATCTGAATAGCTGGTTAATTTAGATCATTAGATTCGATTTATTAGACAAGCTACTCTGCTGCCATCAACGAACATTCGAGGAAACCTGCATGCTGTCTGAACCCGGCACACCGACACTGGACCAGTTGCGCGTGTTTCTGACCGTTGTGGAAGTCGGCAGCTTTGCCGCCGCAGCGCGCAAACTTCATCGAGCCACCCCGGTGATCAGCTACTCCATCGCCAACCTGGAAACGCAGCTCGGCGTGTCGTTATTTGATCGCCATACCACTCGCAAGCCGCAACTCACCGAGGCCGGGCGCACCGTGCTGGCAGAGGCCAGAACCATCACCAACGGCATTAATGGCTTACGCGCCAAGGTCAAAGGCCTGCTGCAAGGGCTTGAAGCTGAAGTTCACTTGGTCGTGGATGTGATGCTGCCCGCCGAACGGGTAGTGGATGCCCTCAAGTCCTTTCGTGAAGCGTTCCCGACCGTGGCCCTTCACCTGCATATGGAAGCACTGGGGGCAGTAACTGAGCTGGTGGTGAACCGCGAAGCCATCATCGGCGTAAGCGGCCCGATGAATGAGGGCTTCATCGGCATCGAGCGCATTGCAGTTGGCAGTGTCGAGCTGATCCCGGTGGCTGCGCCGAATCACCCATTGGCCTGCGGTGAAGTTAACGCACCGGGCGCCGGGCGCGAACTCACGCAACTGGTGCTGTCCGATCGCTCGCACCTGACCAAGGACAAGGACTTCGCCGTCCTCAGTAATCGCACCTGGCGGTTGGCAGACCTGGGCGCCAAACACATGTTGCTACGTGAAGGTATCGGCTGGGGCAACATGCCCACGCCGATGGTCCAGGAAGACCTGGACAGCGGCCGGCTGGTGAAATTGAAAATTCCTGAATACGAGCGCGGCGACTACACATTTGACGTGATCTACCGCACAGACGCCCCACCCGGGCCTGCCGCGAAATGGCTGATAGAGCGGTTCGTTCAGCAATCGGCCTGAAAACGGCGTGCGCACCCTGCCCTGCTACGCTGTGTGTCTTATCGCGTGAACAGGGAGGACGCCATGAGCATTATGTTGAAGCGGGCTTATGAACAGCCGAGTGACACGGATGGCCAGCGCATTCTGGTCGACCGGCTTTGGCCACGGGGCGTGGCCAAGGCGAAAGCCAGGATTGATCTGTGGCTCAAGGAGGTCGCGCCCAGTACAGAACTTCGCCAATGGTTCGGACACGCGCCTGAAAAATGGCCCGAGTTCAAAAAGCGTTACTGCGAAGAACTTAAGAACAACCCCGCGCTGTCGCAACTCCAACAACAGGCGCAGCAAGGCGACATCACGCTGATCTATGCGGCCAAGGATCAATCACACAATGAGGCGGTGGTGCTCAAAGAGATGCTTGAAGGCCGCCTTGTGCTGGGTTGAGTTGCTGTTTTAGCGCGGTATATAGAATTCCACCTTGTGGGAGCGGGCTTGCTCGCGATACAGGCAACTCGGTGTGCCTGTAACAACTGGTCGGTGCAATCGCGAGCAAGCCCGCTCCCACAGGGTGCCAGGCTAACGACTACTTACGCGATTTGCCGAACATCATGCGCCAGCGATTGCGGTTGAGCAGCACCCAGCCGGTCAACTGCATGCACCCGGCCAGCACCAGACTGCGCATGAGGGCAGGCTCTGTAGGCTTTGGCCCGGTATAGATGCTGTACAGGGCGAAAAGGACGCCGAGCAGGCCGAGAATGAAAAAGATCAAACCGAGGATGGTGAGGCGATGCAACTTGAGCGAGGACATGGCGTAAATCGTTAAGGACTGGAGGCGTAACGTTACCCGGTAATGAGGCTGGCTGCCAATCGGTCAGCGATTCGAGGGGGCGACTCGCTGACACGCTCAGGCAACTTCAGCCCACTAGAACGTCAGCCCTCCTTGTTCGAGGGTCAAGATCAAGGCGTTCAAGTTATCGGGGGCCACGCGTATCAGACCTTTGCCCGGCACATCGATCTCCGCAATCATAAACAGTGCCAGCGCTGTAAAAATCGGCATGATGCACACCAACACATTGCTCCCGGACTTGCCCCGCGCATTGTAGCCAATCAAAAAGTTGGAACAGACCGCACTTAACACAAGCAGTGCCCATGCAACGACCGGTATCTGATGCCGCCAGCTGGACATGGTTTTTTGTTGGGCCACATACAACTCACTGCTTGCATTTAGCACGGTCACAATGACCGGGTTGGGGTTAACCTTCGCGAGCTTGCTGATTTGAAACCACATATAGGCTTGTTTTTTGATGGATTCCATGCGGATATCCGCGCGTTTGGCGTCATCATCGGTGGCATAAAATGCAATCCGCAGGGCCAGGTATTCCTCCAGCAACTTCTCTGCGGTTTCTTGTTGAGACTCTGTGAGCAACGTCGTGCGCTGGAATGCATTACCGATGGCGACAGCTTCATTTTCTTCGGCGGCCATGCGTGAGTTCAAACCGCTTATTGCAAAAGAAAGGGCGGTTGCAGGATCTGAGTGCAACACGGTTATTGAATTGAAGCGGGAGCATCATGCCGCATCACCACGGCTTCTTG
>NZ_WIWK01000124.1:0-17034 GCF_009600165.1 Pseudomonas sp. FSL R10-0399 | reverse complement strand
GCCACGCCACGTTGCTGGTCACAGGCATGGCCGGGCTGATGGCCGGCGCCATGTCGATGGCCGCCGGCGAATACATCTCCGTGCACTCCCAGGCGGATACCGAGCGTGCCGATTTGTCCCGCGAACGGGCAGAGTTGGCCAGTGACCCGAAAGCCGAACACATCGAGCTCGCCAATATCTACATGCATCGTGGCGTATCACCCGAACTGGCGCATCAGGTGGCCGATCAATTGATGGCCCATGATGCGTTGGGTTCGCACGCCCGGGACGAACTGGGTATCAGCGCCACCCTTACCGCCAAACCCTTGCAGGCCGCCCTGGCCTCCGCCGCCAGCTTTGTGGTGGGTGCAGCCCTGCCCCTGGCGGTGACGTTTGTCGCGCCGGAGCACAGCGTGGTGCCCTGGATATCGGGCATGTCATTGGTGTTTCTCGCAACACTGGGCGCCATCGCCGCCAGGGCCGGCGGAGCCAAAGTCATCACCGGCGCCTGGCGGGTGACCTTCTGGGGGGCGCTGGCCATGGGGATTACGGCGCTGGTGGGGCACTTGTTTGGCGCCGTGGTCTAGCCCACGTCCGCTGCCAAAAACAAAGGGCGCCCGTTGAAGGGGCGCCCTTTGTACGCTGCTAACCTAAACCAGGCCAACGGAATCGCTCGCTGCTCACCCTTCAGGCCAGCGAAAGATAAATGGCGGCTACCAAGGTGCTTGGGACATCCGCCGCGCGGGCCTCGGCTCGGTGCCCACCGTTGATCGAGTACAGCCAATTGCGCGCAAGGTCTGCAATAATGACGGCCGCAGCGGCACGAGCTCGTGCCCTCATCCGGCATTCGGGTTTGGAGAAATACATGCGTGACATTATTGACGGCTTTCTGCGCTTTCAGCGCGATGTCTATCCGCAACGCGTCGAGCTTTTCAGGCAGCTCGCGACGACACAAAATCCGAAGGCGTTATTCGTCACCTGCTCGGACAGTCGTGTTGTGCCCGAACTCCTTACACAGCGCGAACCGGGCGAACTGTTCGTGATTCGTAACGCCGGCAACATTGTGCCGTCGTATGGTCCCGAGCCCGGCGGCGTCTCGGCCACCGTCGAATATGCGGTCGCAGTGCTCGGCGTACAGGACATCGTGATCTGCGGTCACTCAGACTGCGGAGCGATGGGTGCGATTTCACGCTGCACATGTCTGGACCATCTTCCGGCGGTCGCTAACTGGCTACGCCACTCGGACGCCGCGAAAGCGATTAACGCGGCGCATGAGTTCGACACGCCTCGCGCGAAGCTCGACGGCCTCGTGCGAGAAAACGTGATCGCGCAACTGGCGAATCTGCGTACCCACCCATCGGTGGCACTCGCGCTCGAGCAAGGGCGAATGAATCTACACGGCTGGGTTTACGACATTGAGGCTGGTTGCATTGATGCGCTTGACGGCGCGACACGACAATTCGTTTCACTTGCTGATTCGCCGACCACCGTGGCGATCGCTGCGCGCAACGGCAGACAGATGTAATGGCGACAGGCAAGTGAGGGTGCTCGCATTACTCCAGAACATTTTCGTCCCAGCTAAGGTCTGCGAAGTTGCATTGTCTCTATCGGACAAGTTTCGGAGAAGATCATCCGTTCGAATGCCTGTCCGACGGGACTGACGAGCGACCCGAACTGGCCGGTTAGCGACCGTCGCTCTGATTAGCCATCCTTGTCTTTCCACACGTGGAGGACTTGTCATGAACATCATCGCTACCTGCGGCCGTCAGCCCTAGAACAAAGGAAAACTAGTCGGGCAGAAAGCCCCACTCCGACTGAGAGATATCTGGGCCATCCGAGTAAGGCTTCAAATTGCGGAAAGAACCCGGGATCTGACTCTCTTCAATCTGGCCATCGACAGTAAGCTTCGAGCCTGCGACTTAACCAAGCTCCGCGTGCGCGATGTCGCCCAAGGCGAGCACGTATCATCACGAGCCATAGTGATGCAGCAGAAAACGCAGCGACCAGTGCAGTTTGAGATCACTGAGCAAACACGGTCAGCTCTCGTGGCCTGGATACATCAGGCACAACTACGCAGCGAGGACTGCCTTTTTCCTAGTCGGCTACATACCTCAGACCATCTATCCACTCGTCAATACGCTCGTATCGTCAAAGGCTGGGTGAAAGCCGTAGGCCTTGATCCAGCCATGTATGAGACTCACACAATGAGACGTACGAAGGCATCATTAATCTATCGCAGAACGAAGAACCTACGGGCGGTTCAATTGCTGCTCGGCCATACGAAGCTGGAGAGCACTGTTCGATATCTGGGGATTGAGGCCGACGACGCTCTGGAGATGGCGGAACAGACTGAGGTTTGATCATGCATAGCGACGGTCGAAGTCAGGCCGTCGCTAACCGGCTAAAACCGGTCGCTAAACACTGCCTACAGGAACGTGGGCGTGAAAATAGGGACAGATCTATTTTCTTCGAAAACAAATCGGTCCCCTTATCTTGTGCAGCCGCCGTCACGACACATTGCTCAACCGCGAATAAACGCCAACAAATCAGCATTGATCTGATCCGCGTTGGTCGTCGGCATTCCGTGAGGAAAACCCGGGTACGTCTTGAGCGTGGAATGCTTCAAGAGTTACCCGGATATCTACCTGATGATAGGCGTCAACGATCGGCAGGTTGATCTGGTGCAAGAGGGTGTCGATTGCGTCATTCGTACAGGCGAGCTCGATGACTCAACGCTCGTTGCGCGCCCACTCGGACGGTTTCGCTGGGTGACCTGTGCGTCTGCCGCCTATCTCGAAGAGAACGGTACTCCGCAAACCCCGCAAGATTTGTCTCACCACCGGGCCATCCATTACTTCTCGGGCCGCGCAAGGCAAGCAGGTGAAATGCGCTTTGCCCGTGGCACCGAAAAAATCTCAGTCCCGGTGAACGGCACAGCGGCCGTCAACGAGACTGGGCTCTACATCAAAATGTGCCTTGAAGGTTTTGGGTTGGCGCAGCTCGCCGAGAACGTGGTCAGCGAGCATCTGCGAGAAGGACGGCTGGTCGAAGTGCTTGCTGACTGGCAGCCCGCATCGGTTCCTGTGCACCTGCTATACCCGCATCAGCGCTTTCTTTCGCCAGCCGTGAGTGCATTCGCTGACTGGATTGCCGGGCTTGTTCACTACGATGATTCAGCAGGTTCAAGTTGAACGTTGCGCCCGGCCAGCATGCCGGTGAATGCGCCGGCTACGGAGATTGCGGCTGTGATCAGCAGCGGTGCTGTCCAGCCACCGGTCCAGTCGTGCAGTTGGCCCAGCAGCAAGGGGCCTGCGGCTGCCATCAGATAGCCGACGCACTGCGCCATTCCTGAAAGTGCCGCCGTGTCACCGGCATTTTTTGTGCGCAAGCCGATGAAGGTCAGGCCGAGCATCATGCTGGCACCAGAGCCGAAGCCCAGGAGCGCGGCCCACAACATGGCGTAGTCTGGCGCGTAAATGAGCCCGATCAGGGATGAGGCGGTTAACAGGCTGACGGCAGCGGCTGCGAGTTTCTGGTCTTTGAGACGGCGAAGCGTAGCCGCCAGAATCAAGCCGGGAATGGCCGTGGTCAGTTGAAGCGTGCCGTGTACCGTGCCTGCTTGCTCCGGGGATATGCCATGGTCCATCAGGATGGTCGGTAGCCAGCCGACGGCGACATAAAAAGGCATCGCGTTCAGCCCCATGAACAGTGTGACCTGCCATGCCAGCGGCGAACGCCAGACGGCCACGGTTGGCGCTTGTTTCGGACCGGACAGATTTACGTGTTCGTGTTTTTTCAACTGCGGCAGCCACACCACCAGCGCCAACAATGGGGCTGCGACCAACAAACTCAGGGCAATCGGCCATCCCCATGATTGGGTCAGCGGAACTATTACGGCTGAACCGACAGCGCCCGCTGCGCCCATCGTGATGGAATAAGCGCCGGTCATGGACGCCATTTTTGTCGAGAAGTCGCGTTTGATCAGGCCGGGCAGCAGCACGTTGCCCAGGGCGATCCCAGTGCCTATCAATATCGTACCGGCGTACAACGCCCACGCGCTGCCTGCGGAGCGGAGCAGGATGCCCGTTGAAATAACCAACAGTGCACCGAAAAGCGTGCGCTCGATGCCGAACCTGCGGGCGACCGATGCGCTGAGCGGGGAGAAGGCGGCAAAGGCAAGTAATGGCAGTGAAGTAAGCAGGCCTAGAGCTGAGGCGCTCAAGCCAAAAGCATTCTGGATCAACGGCAAAACGGGCGCGATGCTGGTAAAGGGAACGCGCAGGTTCACGGCGATAAGCAGAATGCCTGCGACGAGCGCGATGGCATGCCACTTGTTTTTTGTATCTGACATATTCTTTATCTGTCCTCTTAAAAGAAGACAACTGTAGAGAACTTCAGAACTGTCTAATATAGATATCAAGACACCTGACACCTAAATTATGCCAAGCTCAAAAAATGTCGTTTCCTCGCCGGAAGATTTCGATTCAGACCTTTTCGCCCAGGCAGCGATTGCCCTCAAGGTTGCGCCTGACCTCAATGATTCGGGTGCCCGCCCGCATGATCATCGCAAAGGCCAGCTGATCCTGTCTTTACATGGCGCAGTGAGCTGTGAGGTGCAAAATGCACTATGGCTTGTCCCTCCCCAGCACGCCGTATGGATCCCGGGCGGCACGCCGCACAGTTGCCGAGTGACCGAAAACGCCCGGACCTGCTTTCTGTTCGTTGAGCCCGGTGCGGCAGCCATGCCTGAAGAATGCTGCACGGTTGCCATTACGCCCCTTGTTCGGGAGATGATCCTGCATCTCGCTGAACAGGAACCTGCTTACCATTCCGAGGGCAAGACAGCGCGGCTGGTTGCAGTGCTGCTTGAGCAGCTTTCCGATGCTCCGCTGAAAGAGCTGCATTTGCCGATATCAGACCACCCCAAGATCAAACAAATCGCGGACACGCTCTTCTCAGATCCAGGCGACCGAACCACGTTGCGCGAGTGGGCCACTCGTCTTGCAACCAGTGAACGAACGCTGGCCAGGCTTGTAGAAAGCACGACCGGGCTGAGCTTCGGACGCTGGCGCCAACAGTTGCATTTGATGATCGCACTGAGCCATTTGGCGGAGGGGGTATCCGTGCAGCGTGTGGCGGGCATTCTGGGATATGACTCTGTTAATGCCTTCATCACGATGTTCAAGAAAGCCCTGGGTAAACCGCCTACACAGTATTTTTCCTCGCTACGTTAGCGCTCTGCAGCGCTAATATGGGGTCAACAGGGCACAGTCCGGGGCGCTCAGGGACATGAAGAATGTGATGTTGCTGACTCGAAATCAGTTGTTGGGCCTGAGCCTTCTGGCAGTAGTTGAGGGCTATACCCCTTTTTAACCGCCACCCGGGGACTACACACTGTGGTACAAAAACAGGGTAACCCAATCGGGCGTCGACAACGCCATGCGTGCTTGCGGGTATACCAATCTTGATGGCGCGGGAGACACCTCGCCGCGAATGATGTTGTGCTGACGCGGTTCTACTGTATGAAGGACGCAGGGTTCAAGCGCAGTGATAATTTCGACCTGTGCAAGCTAGGCCGCATTGGCGAATCGTCGGTGTGCGAAGGACGCCGGTAATGATTGTTCGCACACTCCGCGTGGGAATGCGCAGGCCTGTCTAGAAAGAGTCAGACGACGGCGTATCACATGCTTTCCGAGTCATACCATCACGGAAGACGCCATGTTTACCAGGAATCTGCTGTTGAGTTTTTGCGCGCTGTTACTGATCAGCTGCACAGGTAGGGGCTTTCAACCGCCGCCGCCGGAATTTACCAATTGGAAAAAAAGCGGGGTCTCGCAAGAGGGTGTCAAGAGCGCTATGACCGCATGCGGCTATACCAACCTTACAGGGACGGGGGACACGACGCCTATTGACGAGGTACTCACGCAGTTTTATTGCATGAAAGACTCCGGTTTCAAGCGTACAGATAACATTGACCTGTGCAAGGAAGGCCGTATCGGCGAATCGCCGGTGTGCGAAGGCCGCCGGTAACCCATCAGCAAAAGAAAGCAAGGAATGAAAGATATTCGCAACGGACTGTACGGCACTACACCTGTGTTGGCGGCATCAGCGCTGGGTGGTTGCACCACCTAGACAGCTATCAACGGCGAGCCTGGGGTCAACATGGGGACGGCACTAAAAAGGTGCTCGCCGTGGTCAGCCACAACAATATCGTGACCAAACAGATCGATGGCCAAGGCTTGCGGGCGGAGAGTTACTCGAAGTGGAGACTGACAAACAGTTACTGCTGACATGTGCTCGGCTAAGCGTTCTCGATACCATGTCGGCATTCCTTATCCGGGACATGGTATCGATCTAGCTCTCTCAAATACGTACGATGTGCGCCATTAAAAACGCCATTGATGACGTATCAAACATAACTATTCAATTTTATTTTTTAAATAAAATCAAATATTTATGATTCAGCCCTACTCCCACTCTATTATCAATAGATGAAAAAATTCACGTATTTCTGGGCGCGCTAACTAATAACCAATTATAGATACCATGAGCGATACCATTAATCTCTAAGAAGTCTCGATTACTGACATTACGTTAGGTTTTGTTCGGCCCCTTTTGTGAAAGCCTCAGCAACCCTAATACGCATCAGGAGATTGCCCATACCGGACAAAACGGAATTGTGCACAGCGGTGATAGCTATACGCCACGACTCAGTGCCAGCCAGTGCCAGTGGATGCTAAGCTTCGACGCTTCAGGTAGGAATACCGCGAAAATCGTAGATCGGATGAGCAGAATCGTGTTGCCGAATGAATTAGAGCTACTGAAGCCCTTCTCATACAGCAACGCAGGCTATGGGCATCGCGTCCTTGCTTTGATCCAGGATGACTACGTTTTGTGAGACACACGGTATTGTAAGAGATGGCTAAAAACGAAAATCACTCAAGGATAAGAGCTGTAATGGGCGCATCTGGAACTTCAAAAAATGTGAGTATTAAATCGGAACAAATGGCTGCCAATAGATTGGTCGGTCAGTTTCTGACTATGGTCAAGTCATATAAAAGATCCGACATACCAATTTTCCAGCTGAAAAAGAAAGCAAAAGCAAACCATATATTTCACACTTTTTTAAAGATCCCCAATATTCACGACCATCTCGCGAGGGCATACGGAGACCCCTTTCCAAAAAACATAAACAGTTTGCATAGCACTACCGTTGTTGGCTTCGCTTTATCAAAATTGAAAGAGTTAGTCTGGGCTATCTCAAGATGCAATCAGTATGGAAAAGAACTCAAACGCTACGTTCAATTGAGACAAGGCTTTGAGAAAGCAATCTTGTCTAACGACAGAGACGACAGCTGGGCACACCTGGCAAAAATTGAGGAGGAGTTCGGTTACTCCACATGGCTAATCCAATCTAAGCTAAGCATTGCTCAGCACTGGGATGGCTTCGAAGGAACGAGAAAGATAGAGAACGAATACACAAGCATCATTGAAAGTAACGCATTACTGACCACCATTTTGTGGTTTTCCAAAAAGCGAATTGAAGCTGCTACATTAAAATTAAATTTGGAAGAAGAACTTGAGGAATATATCTCAGGTTTAGATGATAAATTAAAGACGTATTTACAGTGTAAAATTTTAGGACAGACTGACATGCTGTCAGAAGCAATGCCTGAAATGTTGCTGATGGAGGGCCATAGTAGCCTTATCGACTTATATGAAGCCCTTGTATCTGGCTTGCATACAGCTGTACTTACTGATGGCCTAACAGGTCGCATACCGAAAGAAATTTCAAAACCAGTTTCGGTATTATTCTCTAAAACGGACGATCCAAATTTAGTAGGTATACTTAGAGGTTTAGGTATAGTACCGAATAGCTATACATTAATATGCCCAATACGAGCCAATGCAGTCGAGTTATACCTCCAAGATAAACATGATGAATTTCTAGAAGCAGTTGACACCCCATTAAAAAACAATCCGTTTGATGTATATCTTTTCACACTAAAAGTAAAATCATTAATTGCACTTAATATACCGCACGAAGAAGAAAAAGGCATTCTTAGCCATGTAGCTAAGCACCTGAGAGATGTTTTGCTCCTGAATGATGAGGCTTATATTTCAGGGCACACACTACTCTCTTTAACTGGCCGTTTCTATTGTCAATCATGGATGAACTATTTCAGATCCTTAGTAATGCACACCCTTAAGGAGGAAGATGTTGAATATCCTTCATACTGGATGAGGGATATGCTGATGAGGGATCACCCCCTGAGTCCATATCTAGCATTAAATTCCATTGGCGAAGCTAAGACCCAAGCCTTAAGCTCGAACAATTTGAAGAAGCAATATCCGGCGACATTAACGCTTCTCAATGTGTTGATTAACGGCACAACTGACGACATCATTAACCTACCAAAAATTCGGGTTAAAAAAAATCTGGCCAGACATTATCTTCGCACAAAACAGCCAATCCTAGCCCAAGAAATTTATTACTGGTTATATCGGAATGTCTCCTCGGCAAATGTAAGTCGTTTTGGCGGTGGGATGGCAGTGTGCTACCTACTCCAAAAAAACATCCCCAAGGCTGCAATGGCTGTTGTGGAAAGTATGTTAGCGAACCCAAGAATCCCTTCAGTTGTCCCAATAAAAGAAGTCGCAGACACACTACCTAGCGCTGATGAATGGCCGAATTGCGTTAGTTACCCTCTATTACTTGGCTTCTTTTTAGAATTTTTCGATGGCAGCAAGCTTTCAGAACTACGATACGCTTTTGAGAAATTCCAACTGGAAAATGACGTAGAAAATCCGGACGATCTGCTAAAACTTTTTGACGGGTCACAAAAAGGACTTCTTGTTGCGTATTTACAAAAAATATGGCACCCGGAGATCATGCGAAAGACGTTGATATACGATGGTACGAGAGCAATTGAGGAAGCTCGAATTAAAGTATGCCAAAAACTATCTGAAATTGATTCCGCGAATGAAAAAATTTACATGGAGGAAATCAAAGATAGAGTGAAGCAGCTTGCCATTGCAAAAGGTATGACTATGGTACAGCAAAGCAAGGTGTACGTAGACGTCGATGCAATTAGAAAAGCGCTTCGTAGTAAGCTTGGTAACTCGTATGCTATGTACAAGGCCGCAACATACGCTCCCCAGAATCAAGTCGAACAGATGAAAGAGGATTTTCCACAAGTATACTTTGAGGCCGACTCAGAAGCGGCTTCGATAGCAAGGCTGATAGCGGACATTGCTATGATAAGCCGAGAGTCCACAAGCGAAGCGGATGTACAGTTTGACGCCCTTTATTCGGAAGTCACTAATGAGTTTCTAAGAGGAGGCCATGGATTAAATGCATACCTTAGCACTAGGGTTAGGCACGGAACGCTTAGCAACACACTTCGTAAGCCGGTAGAGGACGAAAAACTCGTCACTAGCAAAGAGAAAGATCGGGAAACCTATACACCTAATAGTCATTGGATGGAAGCTTTCTCGGAATGTTCTTCTCCTGAACATCTGAATATCCTTCGCGACTCTCTAAATGGCTTCTCTCGAGACTTCGACGCAATACTCGACATTCTTCGCGACAAACTTCTGCAAATTCGGATTGTGAATGAAACGGTCACTGGCGACAAATCGAACTTTGGTCTTTTCATATACAATTCTTCAAGACTCGAAAGAAAGCTCGCACAACTTGAAGATCAAGAAATAGAAAGTATTGATAAATTCATCGACAAATGTGTTGATCGACTGTGGGAAAAAACAGACCAAAATTTGGAACTGGTACAACGGGTATTTAGCACGAAAGTTAAAGATTTCTTCCATGATGTTTTTGACACCCTAAATCAACGAATTGAACCCCTAGCAGGAAATGCGGCATACGGCGAATTGGTCAACGCCATAATGCGGGCACGCACGAATACTAGGATTCGACTAGACGTAGTTACATCGTGGTTCAAAAGAAGCGAGGTCTATGACCGGCAAGATTACTCGGTTGACTTCCCTTTCCATATTGCCGTTAACATGATCAGAAATACTATCTCGATCGCGTCAAATTGGGAGGGAGCTACACTATCAACAAACCCGGACTCAAAAGCGATGCCAGGGCGGACATTGGACGCGATGGTTTATGTTTTCTACGGGCTTATTGAAAATGCGATTAAACATTCAAAGGTTGATATCAACGACCTTAAAGTACACGCCGAACTAAATTATTTTGACGGCCGTTACTCCATGGCGTTCAATAACAATGTTGACTCAGAAAAGATATCAGAAGAAGATTTAAAAAAGGTAACTCAGATCCGAGAATCCATCAAATTAAAAGAGTCTAGCAGGCGCGCTCAAGGTGAGGGAGAGAGTGGCTTACATAAAATATGGCTTACCGCAAACGGCCCAGTCCATAAAGATGCAACGCTCGAATTCCATCATACTGACTCTGCCTTCAAAGTTAGTCTAGGTTTTGTTATTGAAAGGGGTTGAAATTGAATATTTTAATCATTGAAGATGACGATGAAAAGCTGATGAAGATTACATATTTTGTTGAGACGACATTTATAGACTCGAAGGTAAGCTCAGCAAGATCTTATGCATCAGGACTAAGGAAAATTATCAGCCTTAAAGGCACCACGGATATTATTTTAATGGATATGAGCATGCCAAGCTTTGATATAGCTGAGCACGAGCCAGGAGGCGGAACACCGGAGCATTTCGCCGGAAGGGATTTATTGGCTCAAATGAAACTGCGAAAAATTTATGTACCAACGGTAATAGTCACCATGTTTGATTCATTCGGTGAAAAAGGAAGTGAAAAGTCTCTAAACCAATTAAAGAATGAACTCAAATGCGAATATGCGCCGCCGTTTGTTGGCCTCGTCTATTACGACTCTCGCCAAGAAGGATGGCAGGCTGAACTAAAACTAATCATTCAGGAGTCTCGTCTATCATGATCAAAATATTAGTTGTAGACGATGAAATAACAAAGCTGCAGGAAGTCGCTGCGATTTGTGAGGATACCGCCCCTGGGATCTCCATTACGCATGTGGCCACTGCAGTAGCGGCACGCAAAGCTATGCGCTTAGATAAATTTGACGTTTTGATAATCGATCTCAATCTTCCTGACGGACTTCGAGATAAACCTCAGATTGAAGGCGGCCTAGATTTACTTGACCTGCTGCTTACCGACGTAATCTGCCGTCTTCCAGCTGATATTATGTTTATTACAGCCCGTGAAGATAACGTCGAAGCAGCCCGCACGAAGGCCGCCGAAAGGGGCGCAGTTTTGTGGCAGTTTGGCCATGGAGACGAATGGAAATCTTATTTGAGAGGCCGTCTCAAATACTTGATGACTCGCTTAGGCAGAACTCTAGACGGTTATCCTGTAGATATCGCATTCGTGACAGCTCTTCAATCACCGGAACTTGACGCTATTTTAGCCCTAGATTATAGCTGGAAGACTAAAATCTTTTCGGGTGACCCATCAACTTATCACTTCGGCAGTTTTGAAAAATCAGGAGATACGGTTCGAGTTGTGGCAGTTAGCGCTCCACGCAAAGGAATGCCGTCCGCGGCCTCTCTTTCAGCAAAAATTGTGGCTTTATTCAAACCTAAGATACTTATCATGACAGGCATCTGCGCAGGTATAGCCTCTCGCACGAACTTCGGAGATATCATCGTCGCAGACCCTGCATGGGACTATGGCAGTGGCAAAAGAGCATTAGACTCCAACCGCTCTCCCGTATTTCAAGCTGCCGCTTATCAAATGTCGCTAGATCCTAACATACGGCAAGTTGTCAATGAACTTGCGAGAGATCCGGCAACTATGCAGTCTATTAGATCTGGATGGCAAGGTAATTTTCCTCAAGGAGTGCTCAATGTGAAGCTCGCGCCAATGGCATCGGGTGCGAGTGTAATTGCAGATGACTCAGAAGCTAGAAGCGTTACTTTACAACACCGAGAGCTAGCAGCTATCGAAATGGAAGGATACGCAGTAATGGCTGCAGTCGAGTCCGCCGCTAACCCGAAACCGCTAGCAATAGTCATTAAGTCTGTATGTGATTACGCTGATTCAGAGAAAAATGACGACTGGCAAGCTTATGCTGCATATACAAGCGCAGCTTTTGCTAACATACTGCTTAAATCCCCATCCTTAGAGTTACAGTAGCTCGGACATTGGTGTGGACTTGCTTCGGCAAGTCCACACGCAGCGATAGGATGATTATGGCAATCAACACGTAGACTTTTTTATTAAATGATTAGTTAGCTCATCACGCATTAGCTAGGAAAAATGGACAACCCTATAGGGCATCACCTCTAATACAGGATTTAATATGATTAAAGATCGTAATCATGACGATGCAATGGCAGAGCTCTACAGCAGGGATCCTATGCTGGCAGCAGCCCTATTAAATGCTATTGAAGCAGATGGCAATAAAGCTGAGTTCACTATCATTAAACGCCAAATAGCAAAGGCCGCTAAACTGCCTCACAAATATGATCGTAAAAAGCGATAACGATCAGTACATCTATAATAGAAAAAACGGACATCTACCCACGAAGGACCTCATTCCGCCATCTCTAAAAAACCAAATGGAATGTGCATTACAGCCAAGCATGGACACTCTCATTTGTTTCCGTAAACGATTTCGCTCATTTTCGCTCTTACTTTCGCTTGCAACTTTCTGAATTCGATCATTACTTCTTCAACATCTTCGGGTCTTGCGCCTTGGCCACGCCTCTCTGATAGCCATAATTTGAGTAGACCTGCAGCTCTGCCGAGGTCGCCATTAACCTTAGCCAAGTCTGCTACTGCCAATAAATCTACTCGTGACTTGATTGGCGTATTTAATCCTGTAGCCAGTAAAAAGCTAGACATAGAAAGCCCAGTCTGGGCGGCTCGCCGAGCGATAGTTGCCTTCTCTACATCAGACACCCAAACCTTGATTGGTGGAACTGCTCTACGCGGTCGGGCTTGGGGCTCTTGGTCTTTGAGGTCTTTCATTCCAGTTATCACCTTTGTTTTTTGATCTTTGGTCGCGGTAACGACTGTATGCCTCACGGAGTGAGATTTCTTCGAGCCGCAGGCGAGTAAAGCAAGGTGGTGGGGCCTGCGCTACGAAGTAGCGTAGGCCTACAACACACATCTTGCCATACTGTTGTAAGCGATTTAATGCGATTTAAAACTAACAACTCATCAATCGCTTTGAATTTCGCTAAATCGCATACAGTCGCATTGAATTATCTAGAGTTGCCTTAAACTTCCTTGAGCCGCATACAATCGCGCTAAATTTCATTAATTTTAGCTGCGCAGTTATTGTATGTTTCCCTAGGCTTTTATCCGTGCTAAAACGAATAGGAACAAACGGAGGAAGTCGATGCAAAGTAATAGTCTAAAGCCTATCAAAAGAAGAGCTGGCCGTGCTGAGTTCTTCTCGATCAGGAAGGAGTTAGAAACGAAAATACTGCTCGGCCACCCCCTTACTCGGCTCTACACCGAATACGCTGATCGATTTAGCTTTGGATATGTGCAATTCACACGTTACGTCGCTCGCTATTGCAAGCAATCGCGTTCATTTATCATGACAGGCTCGCATTGGAGAGAAAAATGATAAATGGATGGAGATTATTAATAACAGTTTTTCCTTTGCTTTTTACATGGCAGAACGCCTTTGCTATCTACTGCACAAACTGCTCTACATTCTATCAACAGATGTTCGAGTATGCAGAAGCAGTCAATACGGCGTTGAACACTGCAGAGCAGCTTTCGACACAAGTTCAGCAATACAACAATATGGTCACGCAGGGGACTCCGTTGCCAAACAGCATGTTTGGCCGGATCACCCAAGACATGCAGCGTGTAACAAGCATCTACAACAGGGCGCAGTCATTAGGCCGCAATGTGGCGAATCTCGATTCGCAATTCAATACGCAGTTTCCCGGGTATGAGGCGTATTTGCAGAAATTTTTCCAGTCGAGCAGTAAGGCGACTGACGTAATGCCGGATCGCTACGAAAAATGGTCGGCGCAAGGCTTTGATAACGCAAAAAGAGCTATGCAGGCAGCAGGCATGAATACCAGCACATTTGAGACGGAAGATGCACACTTGGAACAACTGGTGAACCGTTCGCAGTCATCATCGGGTCGGATGCAGGCCATCCAAGCTGGGAACGAGATTGCCGCTTCAAACGTGCAGCAGCTTCAGAAACTGCGCGACTTGGTGGCGACTCAAATTACCCTGCAGGGCAATTACATAGCCCAAGGAACCGCGCGTCAGTCGGTCGGCGACGCCGCCTCCGAGCAATTCAACAAGCGCCCAAATACTCGCGGCGGCGCGAAGGGGTACTGACTATGAGGTTCTCTAAATGGCTTCTTATTGTGCTGTGTGTAGCATCTGGACTTGGAGGGGCAGTTCTGGTCGGCATCATATGTTCCATCTCTAACGACCGTATAGTGGTTACCGAAAAGATCAACCAGTCTGATGCCGCCGACAAACAATTCAATGAGCGCCCGAACACTCGCGGTGGCGCCAAGGGGTACTGACATGCGCGTACCTATGATTGCTGGCTGCAGCGGACTATTTCTAATGCTGCTTGCAGGGAGTGCAGCTGCAGGAGTCGATCTAGCCCAAAGCGACACCTCAATGCAGGGCTTGCTGGACATGATTCTTGAGGCTTCTAACGAATGGGCCCCTCGCCTTCATGGCTATGCGGTGAACCTATTTTGGAGTCTGGCACTCATCCAGTTTGTGTGGACATTCTTCCCGATGGTATTCAAACAAGTCGACTTCGGCGAGCTAGTTGGCGAGCTAATCCGCTTCATCATGGTCATCGGTTTTTTCCTGATCCTGCTCGATCACTCAACGGAGTGGGCAAGCGCGGTTGTGAACAGTTTCCGACAAGCTGGGGCACATGCAGCAGGCTTGCCAAGCCCTGTGCTAATGCCAGGAGATATGTTTGCGACGGCGGTCGAGTTTTCTCGTGCCATACTGACCGGAATGAGCGTTTTCAACCCTTCGCAGAGTATCGTCGTTGCTTTGGCTGCCATCCTCGTTCTGATGGCTTTTGCTTTCATCGCGGCATTCATTTTCGTGACATTGGTCGAGGCTTATGTCGTTATCAACGCCTCTGTTCTATTCATGGCTTTCGGCGCATCGAAGTGGACACGGGAATACACGATGGCTGTTATTCGCTACGCAGTTTCCGTGGGTGCCAAGCTATTTATGGTGACGTTGATAGTCGGCTTGATTCTGACTGTCGCGAAGAAGTGGCAGGTTGCTTATACCAATGACGAAGCCTCTCTGATGACCTTGGTGGGGTTATCGCTGGTATGCGCCTACCTGACCAAGACCATTCCCGAACTGATCGCGGGCATGATTAGCGGCGTTTCTTCGGGTGGCGGCGGTGCGATTGGCGGCATGGCCGCGGCTGGTGTAGCTGGTGCAGCAGCCGCGGCGGCTACCATTGCCACGGCAGGCGCAGCAGCTCCGGCAGCGGCCAGGGCAATCGGTGCGAGTGGTAGTGGCACAGGTGTAGCGACCGCGCCCGGGGGTATTGGCACCGGAGGTATGGCAAGCGCAATCAACTCCAGCTTTGCCGGTGGTGGTGACACAGCCAGCACTGGCGCTAGTAGCTCGGGCCTCGGGTCCAGCACTGGCGGTAGTTCTGCCGCTAAATCAGCTGGAGCTAAAGTCGGCGGTAGCGCCTCTAGTGGCCCTAGCGGCGGCAGCCCACTGCCGCAGCCAAGCCAAGGCGTGCAGCAGGCAGCCAAAAAGGCGGCGAAAGCTGCGCTAGGTAACGGCGACGATTCCAAGGCCAAAGCCGCTGCGCAGCCGCAGACGAATTTACAAGAGGATCAGGGCGGGAGTAGTTTGCAATCGACCTTGCAAGCCTCTCAGCAGTACGCAGGAGTTGCGCAAGACAATGGTGGAGGGTTGTCTGCCCATAACGTGGCATCAGCCGCAACCCGAGCAGTTGGACTCATGGCCGCTATGTCTGTGCCCGGTATGGAGGGGACCGCAGGAATTTCGCTGGGCGCCGGTACTCCACAAGCTGTTCCTAGCTCAGGTGGTGACAACGTGGACAACGGAGAAGGAAGGGAGCCTGCAAACGTAATACGTGGAGCTGACTTGGCCACAGCTGCAGAAACTGAAAGCGGCACCAAAGAAGCGGCTCCGTCGCCTAAGACTCAATCACCGGGTGAACAATCATGATTGCAGACATTCTGTTTGGCTTTTTCATGCTGGGTAGCTTCTTCGTTCTTGGTGTAGGTTTCTGGGCGCTTGGACGACTTCTGCGAGCCAAAGGGCATGGCCCTTTACTAGATACGCTTGACGGACGTTACATCCGCCTACACGCGGGGGTGCAGCTGGGGATGGTACCGGTGGGGATAAAGACATTTTCCGACTTGGGCGATCTTCATCTGTTGCCATTCTTTGGTTCCAGACGTCAACGCAAGCACCTCGACGAAATCCGGCTGGACCTGCTTGCTGAACAGCAGAGGCTCAACGAATCCAAGCATTGATGACATGCCCCGCTTTGCGGGGCTTTTTATTCCCGTCTATTACACCCCCCCAAGACTCTCTAGACTATGTTGTGCGAAGCCCGAGCCAGAAAGTGCGCCCTTGCATTGCCAATGAAATCACTGAATAGATCGAGAGCTCGTCCAGTGTGTTACGTAATAGTCGGTGCTGGCTGCTTGGCTGCCAAATTACCTGAAATCGCTCACATGCTCCCTTTTTGGTGTCCGTCGTTGCTCTCTACGATCTGTCTGGTGGCAGACCTGCCGGAATCTGGTTCGATGATATGGATGTGCGCTAAGACGGCCGCAGTCGATCTCAAGCAACAGTTTGTGAGCGTAGGGAACGCTTTTTCATATCAGAGAGGACAGGTGCTTAGAGGACGGACACTGCCAAAGCAAAATAGGCTTTAAGAGATTTAATAGATTTAAATAAAGATTTAGGAAGAAAAACGGTTTTATTACCCCCTGAATTCATAGAATAAGCGCAACGCTTGAAACGAGAGGCAGAGAGCCAGCCACCGGTAGAATCCAGGCTCTCAC
>NZ_WIWK01000123.1:0-17076 GCF_009600165.1 Pseudomonas sp. FSL R10-0399 | reverse complement strand
GCGTACAGGTGCTTTTGCACCCGCAGCGGGCCGAGGTGGCGGCGCAGGGTCGGGCGCGTACTGTCGCCAAAACGCCCATAGCCCAGCGCCAGCTCGGCGTGCCAGCTGGGGGTGAACAGCGCGGTGTTGGCAGGCAGGTTCATATGTAGGACTTTTTACCCGGAAAGAGTGACAGATTAAATCGTCACCAGCCCGCGCACACCTTCTGTTTGCATATTTTCACCTCGGCCTTGCTGAACGATTTCGCCCCGTGACATCACCAGGTACTGATCGGCCAGTTCCTCGGCAAAGTCGTAGAACTGCTCCACCAGCAAAATCGCCATGTCGCCGCGTGCCGCGAGCATTTTGATCACTGCGCCGATCTCCTTGATCACCGAGGGCTGAATGCCTTCGGTGGGCTCGTCGAGAATCAGCAGCCGTGGGCGGCTGGCCAACGCCCGGCCAATCGCCAGTTGTTGCTGCTGGCCACCGGAGAGGTCGCCGCCACGCCGATGCTTCATTTGCAGCAACACCGGGAACAGCTCGTAGATAAACGCGGGCACTTCGCGGGCTTCTGAGCCGGGAAAGCGCGACAGGCCCATCAGGAGGTTTTCTTCAACGGTGAGGCGCCCGAAAATCTCGCGCCCCTGGGGCACGTAGGCAATACCGGCGTGCACCCGCTGGTGGGGCTTGAGCGTGGTGATGGTCTTGCTTTCCCACTGCACGCTGCCTTCCTTGACCGGCAGCAAGCCCATCAGGCACTTGAGCAGCGTGGTTTTGCCCACGCCATTGCGCCCCAGCAGGCAGGTGACTTCGCCCACTTTGACCTCAAACGACAGGCCGCGCAGGATGTGGCTGCCGCCGTAGAACTGGTGCAGCTTTTCGACTTGAAGCATGTTCAGATTCCTTCATTCCTTTGTAGGAGCGAGCTTGTCTCGCGATCTTTTGATCTTGTAAAAGATCGCGAGACAAGCTCGCTCCTACAGGGGGATTTGATCTAACGACCCAGATACACCTCAATCACCCGTTCATCCGCCTGCACCTGCTCCAGCGAGCCTTCGGCCATTACGCTGCCCTGGTGCAAGACGGTGACGTGGTCGGCAATGGCGCCGACAAAGCCCATGTCGTGCTCTACCACCATCAGCGAGTGTTTGCCTGCGAGGCTTTTGAACAGTTCGGCGGTGAACTCGGTTTCGGCGTCGGTCATGCCCGCCACTGGCTCGTCCAGCAGCAATAGTTGCGGGTCTTGCATCAGCAGCATGCCGATCTCCAGGAACTGCTTCTGGCCGTGGGACAGCAACCCGGCCTGACGCTGCGCCGAGCTGCTCAAGCGAATGGTCTCGAGCACTTCAGCAATGCGGTCTTTCTGCTCGCCGCTGAGGGTGGCGCGCAGGCTGGCCCACACTGATTTGTCGGTTTTCTGCGCCAGTTCGAGGTTTTCGAACACGCTCAAGGCTTCAAACACCGTGGGCTTTTGGAACTTGCGGCCAATCCCGGCCTGGGCAATCTGCACTTCGCTCATTTGCCGCAGGTCCAGGGTTTCCCCAAACCAGGCCTGGCCTTCGGTGGGCCGGGTCTTGCCGGTGATGACGTCCATCATCGTGGTTTTACCGGCACCGTTGGGGCCGATGATGCAGCGCAGTTCACCCACGCCGATGTACAGGTTGAGGTTGTTCAGGGCCTTAAAGCCATCGAAGCTGACGCTGATGTCTTCGAGCGTCAGGATGGTGCCGTGGCGGGTGTTCAGGCCCTTGCCAGCAGTGTGGCCCAAGCCGATGGCGTCGCGGCCGCTGCCTGAGTCCTTGTTGGGGTCGAGTACAGGTTCGAGCATGACGTTCCTCATTGTTCACCCCGTTTCTTCAACAGGCCGATGATGCCCTTGGGCAGGTACAGCGTGACGACGATAAACAGCGCGCCGAGGAAGAACAGCCAGTATTCAGGGAAGGCCACGGTGAACCAGCTCTTCATGCCGTTGACCACGCCCGCGCCGAGCAGCGGCCCGATCAGGGTGCCGCGCCCGCCCAGGGCGACCCACACGGCGGCTTCGATGGAGTTGGTCGGCGACATTTCACCGGGGTTGATGATGCCCACTTGCGGCACATACAACGCTCCGGCCAGGCCGCACAGCACCGCACTCAGCACCCAGACAAACAGCTTGAAACCGCGCGGGTCGTAGCCGCAAAACATCAGGCGGTTTTCGGCGTCGCGCAGCGCAGTCAGTACCCGGCCAAATTTGCTGCGGGCCAGGCGCCAGCCGACAAACAGGCTGGCCACCAGCAACAGCACCGTGGCCAGAAACAGCACCGCCCGGGTGCCGGGCTCAGTGATGCCAAAGCCCAGGATGCTACGGAAATTGGTGAAGCCGTTGTTGCCGCCAAAGCCGGTTTCGTTGCGGAAAAACAGCAGCATCCCGGCGAAGGTCAACGCTTGGGTCATGATCGAGAAGTACACGCCTTTGATCCGCGAGCGGAAGGCAAAAAAACCGAACACCAGGGCCAGCAAACCGGGCGCCAGCACCACCAGGCACATCGCCCACCAGAAGTGCTCGGTACCGACCCAGTACCACGGCAACTCAGTCCACGATAAAAAGGTCATGAAGTCTGGCAACGCGTCGCCCGAAGCCTGGCGCATCAGGTACATGCCCATGGCATAGCCGCCCAGGGCAAAGAACAAGCCATGGCCCAGCGACAACAGCCCGGCATAACCCCAGACCAAGTCCAGCGCCAAGGCAACGATGGCGTAGCAGAGGATCTTGCCCACCAGTGTCAGGGTGTAGGCCGACACCTGGAACGGGCTGTCGGCGGGCAATAGCGAGAGCAGCGGCATGGCCAGCAGCACTAGCAGGATCAGGCCGCCGACCAGTGCGGTCACGGTGGGCCCGGCTTTTTGTGTGGCGGTAAGCATCAGAGGCTGATTCATCAGTCGATCACCCGTCCTTTAAGCGCGAAGAGACCTTGCGGGCGCTTCTGGATAAACAGAATGATCAGCCCCAGGATCAGGATTTTGCCGAGCACGGCGCCGATCTGTGGTTCAAGAATCTTGTTCGCGATGCCCAGCCCGAAGGCCGCGTACACGGTGCCCGCCAGTTGGCCGACGCCGCCCAGCACCACCACCAGAAACGAGTCGATGATGTAGCCCTGGCCAAGGTCCGGGCCGACGTTGCCGATCTGGCTCAAGGCCACGCCGCCGAGCCCGGCAATACCCGAACCCAGGCCGAAGGCGAGCATGTCCACGCGGCCGGTCGGTACGCCGCAGCAGGCGGCCATGTTGCGGTTCTGGGTGACGGCGCGCACGTTGAGGCCCAGGCGGGTTTTGTTCAGCAGAAGCCAGGTCAGGAACACCACGGCCAGGGCGAAGACGATAATCACCAGACGGTTGTACGGCAGCACCAGGTTGGGCAGCACTTGAATCCCGCCCGAAAGCCAGGCCGGGTTGGCCACTTCGACGTTTTGTGCGCCGAACAGCACGCGCACCAACTGGATCAGGATCAGGCTGATGCCCCACGTCGCCAGCAGGGTTTCCAGCGGGCGGCCATAGAGGTGACGAATGATGGTGCGCTCCAGCACCATGCCGATGGCGGCAGTCACGAAAAACGCTACCGGCAGGGCCAGCAACGGGTAGAACTCGATGGCGCCGGGGGCGAAGCGTTGAAACAGTAACTGCACGCAATAGGTCGAGTAGGCGCCGAGCATCAGCATCTCGCCGTGGGCCATGTTGATCACCCCCAGCAAGCCGAAGGTGATGGCCAGGCCGAGGGCCGCGAGCAGCAGAATCGAGCCCAGCGACAAGCCGCTAAAGGCTTGGCCGAGCAGGTCGCCGATCAGCAGTTTGCGTTTGACCTGGGCCAAGCTGGTTTCGGCTGCGGTGCGCACCGTGGCGTTGGTTTCGACGTCCGGTTGCAGCAGGTTTTCAAGGCGTGTGCGGGCCAGCGGTTCGCCTGTTTCACCGAGCAAACGCACGGCGCTCAAGCGTACGGCGGGGTCCGGATCGACCAGTTGCAGGTTGGCCAGCGCCAGGCTCAAAGCCGTGTGCACATCGTGGTCGGTTTCTTCTGCCAGTTGCTGGTCGAGAAATTTAAGCTGCGCGGGTTTGGCGGATTTTTGCAGTTGCTGGGCGGCGCTCAGCCGCAGTTTCGGGTCGGCGGCCAGCAGTTGGTGGCTGGCCAGAGCGGTCTCAACCAGCCCGCGCAGACGGTTGTTAAGGCGCAAGGTTTTGACGTTGCCGTCGACGGTGACTTGCCCCTGTTGCAGGCTGTTGATCAGCTCAACACGGGCGGGCGTGGGCTGGGCCGCCCAGCTTTCGAGGAGTTGGGCCTGCACCGAATTATTGGCCGCCGCGAAATCGCTGGCGTCATCGGCGTAAGCGCCCAGTGGCAATAACACCAAGAGTGCGCAGATAAAACGAAAAAGGGCAGTGGGCATAGTTTTAGCCTTGCGCAAATAGAAACAACTCAACATCCCTGTGGGAGCGGGCTTGCTCGCGATTCATTCAATGCGGTTTTGGCAAGAAACCGCGTCGATACATTCGCGAGCAAGCCCGCTCCCACAGCGGCACAACGATGCTGCCGGGGGTTAGTTACTTTTCACCGGGGCGTCCGGTTTTTTGTCGTTGCCAGGAATGAACGGGCTCCATGGCTGGGCGCGGATAGGCTCTGGGGTTTGCCATACCACGTTGAACTGGCCGTCATCCTGGATCTCGCCGATCATCACCGGCTTGTGCAGGTGGTGGTTGGTCTTGTCCATGGTCAGGGTGTAACCCGACGGCGCGGCGAAGGTCTGGCCGGCCATGGCCTCGCGGACTTTATCGACATCGGTGGACTTGGCTTTTTCAGCCGCCTGCGCCCACATATGAATGCCCACGTAGGTGGCTTCCATCGGGTCGTTGGTCACGGCTTTGTCAGCGCCCGGCAAGTTGTGGGCCTTGGCGTAGGCTTTCCAGTCGTCGACAAACTTCTTGTTGACCGGGTTATCCACCGATTCGAAGTAGTTCCAGGCGGCGAGGTTGCCCACCAATGGTTTGGTGTCGATGCCGCGCAGTTCTTCTTCGCCCACCGAGAACGCAATCACCGGCACGTCGGTGGCTTTTAGGCCCTGGTTGGCCAGCTCTTTATAGAACGGTACGTTGGAGTCGCCGTTCACGGTGGAGATCACCGCGGTTTTGCCTCCTGCCGAGAACTTTTTGATGTTGGACACGATGGTCTGGTAATCGCTGTGACCAAACGGCGTGTAGACCTCCTGGATATCCTTGTCGGCTACGCCCTTGGAGTGCAGGAACGCACGCAGGATTTTGTTGGTGGTGCGCGGGTACACGTAGTCGGTGCCCAGCAGCACGAAGCGCTTGGCGCTGCCGCCGTCTTCGCTCATCAAATACTCAACCGCCGGGATGGCTTGCTGGTTAGGCGCTGCACCGGTGTAGAACACGTTGGGCGACATCTCTTCGCCTTCGTATTGCACCGGGTAGAACAGCAGGCCGTTGAGTTCTTCAAACACCGGCAGTACCGATTTACGGGACACCGAGGTCCAGCAACCGAACACCACCGCGACCTTGTCCTGGGTCAGCAACTGGCGGGCCTTTTCGGCAAACAGCGGCCAGTTGGAAGCCGGGTCGACCACCACCGGTTCGAGCATCTTGCCGTTCACCCCGCCCTTGGCGTTGATCTCGTCGATGGTCATCAAGGCCATGTCTTTGAGCGAGGTTTCAGAGATCGCCATGGTCCCGGACAACGAATGCAGAATCCCCACCTTGATGGTCTCGGCGGCTTGCACCGTCCAGGTCAGACCCATGGCGGCAATGGATGCCGAGAGGGTGAACGCTTTGATCAAGCTACGACGCTTCATGGGCCGATCTCCAGATGTCTCGTTGTTTTAAGGGTCGATACGAACACTGGGAGGGTTTTTGCAAGGTCTGTGCCGAAGTGGTGCGAGGGCTCTGTAATGGGGCTTGTGGACAATGCTGTGAGTATTGGCGCACCAGTTCGGAGCCTGAAGTCGGCTTTGGTGCGCAGCGTGCGCGGTGCTGGTGCAGGAGGGGAGGAGAGTTATCGCTTGCGCATTAAACCGATAAAGAACAACCCGCCGATGGCCGCAGTGGCCACGCCGATGGGCAAGTCTTCGGGGGCGATCAGGGTGCGGGCGGCGACGTCGACCCAGACCAGAAACACGCTGCCCAGCAGCGCCGACACCGGCAGTAAACGCCGGTGTTCAGCGCCCACCAGGCGGCGGGCTATATGCGGGATCATCAGGCCGACAAAGCCGATGGAACCGCTGATGGCCACCAGTACGCCGGTCATCAGCGAGGCGATCAAGAACACCTTGAGCCGTACATTGCGCGCATTCAGGCCGAGGGTGACGGCGGTTTGCTCGCCAGCCATCAGGGCGTTCAGCGGGCGGGCCATGCCCAGCAGCAAAAACAGCCCCAGCAGCACCACGGCGCTGGGCACGGCCAGCAGTTCCCAGCGGGCCAGCCCGAGGCCGCCGAGCATCCAGAACAGCACTGCAGAACTGGCGCGGTGGTCGCCCAAAAACAGCAAGGTATTGGCCACCGCCATCATCACGAAAGATACGGCCACGCCACACAGCAGCAGGCGGTCGCTATCCAGACGCCCCTGACGACTGGCGATGGCCAGTACCAGCAGCATGCTCAGCAGGGCGCCGATAAAGGCGGCAATGGGCAAGGTCAGCAGGCCGACGATTTCGCCCACGTGCAGCACCACAATCACCGCGCCCAAGGTCGCGCCGCTGGTGACGCCGAGCAAGTGCGGATCAGCCAGCGGGTTGCGGGTCACGGCTTGCAACACCGCCCCGATCAACGCCAGACCCGCCCCTACCAAGGCGCCGAGCAGCATGCGCGGCACGCGGATCAGCCACACGATGTGCTCCTGGCCAGCGCTCCAGCTCACCTCACCGAGGCCAAACACTTTGTTCAGCACAATGTGCCACACCACGTCGACCGGCACCCGCGCCGGGCCAAAGCCCAGCGACACCACGCATGACACCAGCAGCAGTGCGCCAAGGCTGATCAGTAACAGGGCGTAGCGGTTAGACATCATTGTGGGTGAAACCCTTTGGCCAGGGTTTCGATGGCCAGCACGTTGTCGATGCCCGGCGTGGCTTGCACATAGGGGATGACGATAAAGCGTTTGTGCTTGATGGCGTCCACCGATTGCAGGGCCGGGTTGGTTTCGAGAAAGCGCTGTTTTTGCTCGGCGGTGACTTCGCTGTAGTCGACGATCACGATGACCTCGGGGTTGCGCTCGACCACGGTTTCCCAGTTAACGCGGGTCCAGCTGGCGTCGATGTCGCTGAGGATGTCATCGCCACCCGCGGCTTCAATCAAGGCGTGGGGGATGCCCAGCTTGCCCGAGGTCATGGCGCGGTCTTCGCCGCTGTCATACAAAAACACCCGGGGTTTTGACGCCGGAAGGGACTTCTGCACGTCGGCGATTTTTGCCTGCATCTGTGCGATCAATGCGTTGGCGCGGTCTTGCACGTCGAAGATTTTGCCGAGGTTGCGCAAGTCGTTGTAGGTGTCTTCCATGCTGGCGGGAGGGCGCTTCATCACAAACGCGCATGACTCGGTCAGCTCATACACGTTGATACCCAGCGGGGTGAGGGTGTGCGGCGTGAGGTCACCACCCACGCGCATGCCGTAATCCCAGCCGGCGAAGAAGAAATCAACGTTGGCATTGAGCAGGGTTTCAACCGACGGGTACTTGCTGGCCAGCTCGGGCAGGCCGTCGAGAATGGCCTTCATCTCGGGCGTGACCGACTTCCAGCCACTGATGCCGCTGTACCCGGCCATGCGCGGCTTGAGGCCCAGGGCGAGCATCATTTGGGTCATGTTGATGTCGTGGCTGACCGCGTGTTTGGGCGCTTGCGTGAAGGTCACGTCACGGTTGCAGCTTTTAATCGTCAGCGGGTAGGTCGTGGCGTCGGCCTGAGCCAGTTGCGCGCCGAATAAAGCAGCCAGGCACAGGGCGAGACGGATCAGCTTCATGGTTGGGTTATCCAGGTAATGCGCGGGTAGCCGGACAGTGGGTGGTCATCGACCAGCGCGTCCACGCCGAAAACGTTGCGTAATAATTCAACGGTCAACACCTCGCGCGGCGTGCCGCTGGCGATGATCTTGCCGTGGTTGATCACGTACAGCCGATCACAAAAAGCCGCCGCCAGATTCAGGTCGTGGATGCTGGCCAGGGTGCCGATGTTCAGGCGCTTGACCCGTTGCAGCAGCTCCAGCTGATAACGCGGGTCGAGGTGGTTGGTCGGTTCGTCGAGGATCAGCAGGTCGGGTTGTTGCGTCAGGGCGCGGGCCAGGATCACACGCTGTTTTTCGCCGCCCGAGAGGGTGGCGAAGGCGTGGTCTTCAAAGCCTTGCAGGCCGACGGATTCGAGGGCGTCTCTGGCCAGTTCGCGGTCGGCCTGGGTGTCGCCGTCAAACAGGCCTTTGTGCGGGGTACGGCCCATGGCGACCACTTCATCAACGGTCAGGCCAAAGGCGTCAGGGAATTCTTGCAATACCACGGCGATGCGCTGGGCGCACCAGCGTGGTGATTGTTGCCACAGGTTGTGCGGGCCGAGATGAACCTCGCCCGCTTCGGGCTTGCTGAAGCGATAAGCACAGCGCAACAGGCTGGTTTTACCGCTGCCGTTGGGCCCGATCAGCCCCACAAACTCACCGGCTGCCACGTGCAGGTTGGCATCACGCAGCTTGAACTGGTGATGACAATGGCCGTGGCCCAAGGGCGTCCAGGCGAGTTTGGTGAGGGTGAGCGTGCTCATGAACATTCCAATGAGTGAACTCTGTAGGAGCGAGCTTGCTCGCGATCTTTTGATCTTTAAAAGATCGCGAGCAAGCTCGCTCCTACAGGTCATGTGTTGTGCTTAGAAGGTGTAATCCGCCGTAACGAAGACCGAACGCGGTTCACCCATGATCCATTGTTGGCCGTCATTGTATTGGCTTAAGGCGTATTGGCGGTTGAACAAATTGTTTACGCGCAGCCCCAGGGTGGTTTTTGGCAGCGCTTTCCAGCTCACGGTGGCATCCACCACGGTGTAGCTCGGCAACACGGCGGTGTTGGCCAGGTCTGCGTAACGCGCGTCGACATAGCGCACACCGGCGCCCGCGTTCACGTCGTCGGTCACGGCTTTGCTCAACCACAGGTTGGCGGTACGGCGCGGTACTTCGGCGGGGCGGTTGCCTTTGAGCGACACGCCGCCCTGATCGAATTTGTCGTATTGCGCACGGACGATGGCGGCGTTGGCCTGGAGTTGCCAGCGGTGTGGCAGTTGCAGATCAAGGCTGGCTTCCAGGCCTTTGGAGGACTGTTCGCCCACTTGCAGCGTGCGGGTGAAGTCGGCCGGGTCAGTGGTCAGCAAATCCTTTTTGACGATGTGATACGCCGCCAGTGTCCACTCGCCGCGCTGGTCCCAGAACAGTTGCTTGAAGCCGACTTCGGTCTGGCGCGCATGGGCCAGGCCAAAGTTTTGCTGGTTCTGGCTCAGGCTGATCAAACCGCCGACGCCATCGACGCTGGTGGCTTGTTGGGCGTAAACCGAGGTGTCCGGGGTCAGTTCGTACACCAGCCCGACTTTCCAGCTGTTGGCCGACAGGCTGCGGTCACTGTGGGTGGAGTCGCCCGTGTCAGAGAAATCATCGCGGTCCAGGTGCACCATGTCGCGGCGCACGCCGGTCACCAGCGACAGCTGATCGGTCAGCTCGGTGCGGTTTTCGGCGAACAGCGAAAACTGCTGCGTGGTGGTGGTGAACTGGTCGCGGTAAGGCGAAGCACTTTGCCATTGGCCACGGTCCGGGTGGTACAGGTCGATCGGCTGGCCGTCTGCGTCCACGTCGTGGTACGGCGAGTTGCTGTGCAAATTGAAGTGGATACGGTTGTAGTCCATGCCCACCAGGGTTTTGCTCTTGAGGCCGAACAGGTCATGGCTGAGCGCGAAGGTCTGGCGGTCGCCGACCTGTTCCTGCTCATGCTTGATGCTGAAATAGCCGCCGCGCAGCAGGGTTTGGCTGGCCTCGTCCCAGGCGTGGTTTTCGGCGTTCTGCCAACGGCGCTGGGCCTTGAGGTAATACAGTTCGTTGGTGGCGGTCAGGTTGTCGTTGATCCGCCATTCGCTGTTCAGGCGCGTCCACTGATCGTTGTAGTGCAGCTTGGCGTCACTGACGTTGTAGTTCTTGTCGCGCAGGCCCTTGTGATAACGGCCATTGATCAACGGCACGCCAAAGTCGTTTTGCGGCTCCTGGTCGCCGTAGTCGTGGCTCAGGGTGAACGCCAGATCATCCGTGGCCTGCCAGCGCAGGGCCGCGCTGATAAAAGTGTTTTCAGAATCGCCGTGGTCGATCCAGCCATTGCTCTGGGTATGGTTGATGTTCAACCGGTAGCTCAGGGTGTCGGTCAGCGAGCCGCCGCTGTCCAGTGCCTGCTGTTGGCGATCGTAGGAGCCGTAGCCGACGCGGATGTGGTTTTCGATCTCGCCGCTGAACGGTTTTTTCGGGATCACGTTGATCACCGCCCCGGTTGCGCCTTCGCCATACAACACCGACGCCGGGCCGCGCAGCACGTCGATGCGCTCAACCGACCAGTCGTCCACCGGGAAGGTCACGGTGCCCGCGCCGCTGTACATGCGAGTGCCGTCGTACAGCTGCATGACCGAACCTTCACCGACAAAACCGCGCGCCGAGTACGCCGAACCGCCATTGCCCGGCGAGCCGGTGAAGCTGATGCCGGTGGTGCGGGTTACGGCGTCCTGCACGCTGCTGTCGCCACGGGCGCGGATCTGCGCGCCGGTCAGGCTTTCAACGCTGGCCGGGGTTTCGAGGCTGCTGAGGTTCAGACGCGAACCGGCGGTGGTGGCGGTCTTGAGGTCGATGCTTTCGGCATCGATTTCAGGGGCGGTGATGGTAGCGGCAGGCAGCATCAGGGACGGCGCGGTGTCATCCGCGTGGGCGCTGTTAACCACCAGCAGGCAAAGGCTGGAAAGCAGGTACTTGTTCATTAGGGCAGTGAGTCGCTTTTTTCTGGAGGTGTGCCCGCTGCCTCCTGGCGGCGGGTGATCGAGCTTAAATTGTTTTGTTACACAGTAACAACAATTTCTCGCGTGATACTGGCGTGCCAGTATCCACATATCTCTGGATCGCGCATCTCGGATGTTTCATCCCCACTATGAGGCACGCTCATGTTGAGGCTTTGAGCGCACGAGCAGCAGTAAACGGTCGAGCAGCCAGACGCCAATCAACGAGGCTCCGACCAAGGGGAACGCCACCGCCAGGGCGAGGATGATCACCACCCCGGTTTTCCAGGTCGGCAGGTCATGGCGCAGCGGTGGCACGCCGAGGCCGCCTTTGGGGCGGCGTTTCCACCAGATCACCAGGCCGCTGGTCGAACTTAACAGGATCATCAGGCAGATCAGCAGAATCGCGATCTGGTTCAGCGAGCCGAACAGCTTGCCTTCGTGGAGCATCACGCCCATTTCCGTGGCGCGAGCGACGTTGCTGTAATGCTGCCAACGCACATCGGCCAGGACCTCGCCGGTGTACTGATCGACATGCAAGGTGGCGTCGTTGCGCGGGTCGTCAGCGAACACGGCAATGGTAAACACGCCTTGTGCCGTGGTGGGCAGGGTGATGCTGTAGCCGGGTTCGACCTTGCGCGTGCTGGCGGTGTCGACCACCTGTTGCAAGGTGATGCCGGGCGCCGCCGGGCCAGACGTGTGAGCGCCGTGGGCCATGTGCTCGGCGTGCGCGCCGGACACCGGCATCGGTGTGTTTTCCATGGCCCAGGGCACGGTCTGGCGGGCGGCGCTGTTGAGGGTGCGGGCTTCAACGTCTGATTGGGGCACGTTGTTCCACATGGCGGCGGGGAACTGGTTCCACAGGTCGGCGTATTGCTTGCCCCAGAAACCGGTCCAGGTCATGCCGCTGATCAGCATGAACAACAGCAAGGCTGCGCCCCAGAACCCGGTAACGGCATGCAGGTCGCGCCACAAGACCCGGCCGCGACGGCTCAAGCGCGGCCACAAGATACCCGCCGCAGATTGCCCGCGCGGCCACCACAGGTACAAGCCTGACACCACCAGCACCACGCCCCAGCCAGCGGCGAGTTCCACCAGCCGGTCACCGAGGGTGCCGATCATCAACTCGCCGTGCAGGGCACGGGCCACGGCTTGCAGGTTGAGCTTGGCATCTTGCTCGCCCAGCACTTCGCCGCTGTACGGGTTGATAAACACATTGAGCTGGCGCCCGGCGTTGCTGAGCACAAATTGCGCGCTGCGCTCAGGGTTGATCGGCGGCAGGTACTGGCTGATATGGCCCTGTGGATAAGTGGCCTGCACGCGCTGGAGCTGGTCGTCGGCACTGAGACGGTGATGGCCAGGGCTGACGTTGATCAGGTGGTCGTAGAGCAAAGGGTCGAGCTGGGGTTTGAACAGGTAAATAATCCCGGTCAGGGCCAGCAGAATCATGAACGGCGCGACAAACAGCCCGGCATAGAAATGCCAGCGCCAGGCCAGGTTGTAGAACGACGGTGTGGGTTGGCTCATCAGGAGCGGCTCCGCAAAGTTAACGATTTATTGTCGAATGCAAACCCCGTGGGAGCGGGCTTGCTCGTGATGCAGGCGACGCGGTCTTCAGTTGCCCCGCAGTGCTGCCATCGCGAGCAAGCCCGCTCCCACAAAGAGTTACAGCGCTCTGATTGTTAGAAACTCACATCAACCTTGGTCCAGAGCGTGCGGCCTGGTTCGTTGATCGCGGTCGGGTCGTTCGACGGGTAGCCAAACCCGGCGTTGCCCGCCATGTTCAGGTGCTCGCTGTAGGTTTTATCCAGCAGGTTGTCGACCCCGGCGCTGACCTTGAGGTTTTTGTTGATGCGGTACGCGCCGTTCAACGAGAACACGCCAAAGCCGGCGCTCTTGCCGTAGTCCTTGCCGACCACGTTGCCCGCGTTGCGGTCGATGCGGTCTTGGCGTGCAACCACACGCCACAGGGCGCCAGCGCTCCAGTCGTCTTCGCTGTAGGTCAGGCCGAGGCGGGTGTCCAGCGGCGGCATTTGCGGCAGAGCTTTACCGTCCGTGGTGTTTTTGCCCCAGGCGTAGGCCAGGGTCGCGTCGGCCTTCCAGTGTTCGGTCAGTTGATACGCGGCGCCCAATTCGCCGCCCATGATGCGGGCGTTGATGTTTTGCGCCTGGGAACTGGTTTGCGTGTAGTCGAACAGGATGTAGTCGTGAATCACCCCGGCATAGGCCGACACCCAGGCTTCGAGGTCCTGGGTTTTGTATTGCAGGCCGACGTCGAGCTGGGTGGTTTTTTCAGGCTTGATAGCGTCGAAGGCGTTCACCGAACCGGCCGGCCCGGAGTTGGGCGAAAACAGTTCCCAGTAGTCCGGGAAGCGCTGCACATGGCCCAAGCCTGCGTACACGGTGGTCGGGCTGTTGGCCATGTCATGTTCATAACGCACGAAGCCGCTGGGCAGCGTGTCGGCGCGGGTGTTGTCCTGGGTCGGGTTGGGCTTGCTCATCATCCCCGAGCCCAGCCGGGCCCGGAAATCCTTGGCCGAGGCGCGGTCCAGACGGGCGCCGGTGATCACGCGATCGCGCTCGGCGGCGTACCAGGTCAACTCGGCAAAGGCGCCGTAGTTGTGGAAATCGGCGTCCTTAGTCCAGCTTTGCTCTTTGTAGGTGTCGATGCCCATGCCGGAGCGGGTGCGGTGTTCGTTGGTTTGCGCGTCGATACCGCTGATCAACTGCACATCGGCCCAGCGCCAGGTGGCCTTGATGCGTGCGCCGAGGGTGCGCCGGTCAACGTTTACGCCCATGGGCCCGGCCATCATGCCGGTACCGGACGGGGTGCGCAGGGTGTAGTTGTCCATCACGTGGTCGGCGTAGTTGTAGTAGACCTGCGCTTCGAGCTTGTCGAGCACGTCGCCGATGTTGGACTTTTCAAAGCGCAGGCCGAGGCTTTCGCGCTTGTACTGGCTGCCGTCCATGCCACGTCCGGCCGAGCGGGCTTCGCCATCGCCCTTGCCAGCGGTGAGTTCGAGCAGGGTGTCGGCGTCCGGGGTCCAGCCGAGGGCGACGTCGCCGTTCCATTTGTCGTAGCGCGACGGCACGGTGTGGCCGTCACCGTCTTTGTAATCGTCGGAGTGGGCGGTGTTGCCGACGACCCGTAGGTAGCCCTGCGTGCCCCCGACGGCGGCATCGAGGGTCTTGTCGAAACGCCCGTTGGAGCCTGCCAGCACGCTGGCGTTGATGCGCGAACCCAGCTCACCGAAATGCTCGGGCTCACGTTCAAACAGCACCGTGCCTGCTGACGAACCCGGCCCCCACTGCACGCTTTGCGGGCCTTTGATGACGGTGAGTTTGTCGTAGGTTTCGGGGGCGATATAGGAGGTTGGCGTGTCCATGCGGCCGGGGCAGGCGCCGATCATCTGGCCGCCGTTGGTAAGAATGTTGAGCCGCGACCCGAACATGCCGCGCAAGATCGGCTCGCCGTTGGTGCCGCCATTGCGGATCAGGGCAAAGCCGGGGATGGTCTTCAAATAATCCCCGCCATCGCTGGCAGGCACCGGCTGGCGCGGGTCTTTGGGGTTGGTGACGATGGTCAGCGGCGAACTGGGGGCGATGGCGGTAATCACCAGCGGGCTGATCTCATTGGCGTGTGCGGCGTGCTCGTCAGGTGTCTCGGCGGCCAGGGCGGCGGGTGCCAGCAACGCGCAGCACAGTGTGCTCAGGGCAAAGGGCAACACCGTGTGGGCGTGAGGCAAACGGGAGGCAGCAGTAAAGCGGGACATAGGCATTCCAGTATTCAAGCGAAAACAACACGGCCGACGCCCTGCGGCTGTCTAGAGCAGCGCCTGCAGGTCGGCCAGGTAGAGGATGTTGTGAACGTGCTTAAACGAATGCCGGAGGCGCCCGCGCGCGGGCGCCGGGGAAGATCGGTTGTTGCGCATGCCCCAACCGTGTGGGCTGTGCCAGATAACTTTTGGGGCGCAGCGAGTCGAACAGGGTGATGTCAGCGGTGTGCGGCAGGGCCGGGCAACTGAACAGCAGCGTGCAGTAGCCGCATTTTTCCCACAGTGCATGGTGCTCGGCAGACGGCGCGTGATGCTCGGCGTGTTCGCCGTGCGCCGACATGTCCATGCCCATCTCCATGGACATTGGCATCGACATGGAGCCGTGATGATTCATCGGCACCGCTTGGGAAATCAGCGGGCCGATAAAAATCATCAGCATGGCAAACAGGCTCAGCCAACTGCCGCGAACTTGCGACATGGAGTGCCTGGCGCGAGGAGCGCGCATGGAGCTCAAAAACCGGGGTCGTTAGTGAGCGTGCATGTGTTCCATGTTGTCTTCAGGGGGCTGTTTTTGCACCGAGACTTCAACCGGTATGTCACCGGCTTTCTCGAAATGCAGGGTCAGCGGGAAGCGTTTGCCGTCTTGCAGCAGGCTGCGGTCTTTAATGTCGACCAGCATCACGTGGTACGCCATCGGCCCGAAGGTCACCGTGCCACCGGGGGCAACGACGACGTCGGTCACCGGTTGCATGCGCATCATGTCGCCCTGCATCACGTGCTGGTGCAGCTCGGCGCCCCCGGCAATCGGGGTGTCGGCGCTGAGCAGGCGGTCGGCGGTGCTGCCGGTGTTATGGATCACAAAGTACGCGGCCACGGTGGGCGCGTTGGGCGGCAGTTCTTGCGACCACGGATGAGTGATTTGCAGATCACCACTTTTGTATTCGTGGGCGTTGGCAAAACAGGCAGGCAACAACAAAGCCGCCGCAATAACGGCGTGCTTGAACAGGGACAGGTTCAACATGGTCATTCTCCGAAATGATTCAGGCGCAAAAAGGTTGCGAGGACGAATCAGACCAGAGGGGAAGCGCGGGGGTTAAGGCTCGGCCATTGCTGGCGCGGGGTGGGCCGTTTGAGGTGATCGGGGAGCTGACTGTGGCCCCGTTCAATCGCGGCGAAATACAGCGTGGGGATATGCGCGGGCAGCGCCACCAGCGGCGCCGAGCCTGAGCAGCACCAGCAATGCTGCATGTTTGAGTGATCGTCTTTGTGGCTGTCGGCGGTGTCAAACTTGCCCAGCGACACGGCCACCATCTTGGTGCCCGTGGAGGTGCAGAAACTGCTCCACATCACCTGCTCGGCCGGCTCGCTGCCAGTGGATGCCATGGCCCCGCCCATCGACATGGCGAGCATGTTGAACAGCACTGCGAAGCAGGCGATCCAGGCAAATGCAAACCGTTGTCGGGACATGACACATTCCATGAGTGAAGCGATCAAGGCGGCTATTTAGCCTGAATGGCCTGCGTAAGTAAAAAGGCCGTGTGTGTGGCGAAATGTCGCGTTAATTAACGTCAGGGGAGATACGGCGTTGATATTGGTAGTGAGTTCTGAATTTGGGCGCGGGCAATATCGCTCAGAGCAGCACGAATCAAGCTACCGTCCCCGCTATCTTCTTGACAGCAGGCATCTAGATAAGCCGCCATGTCTTCAGGACTTTTTAAGTAGCTAGCAATATCAAATTGGGTGATTTCTTCACTCATTTTTGCTCCTCATAATCCAGGCTGGTGGCTATTTATTTCGAGTCACTTATCTGTTGTTACTGATTAAGAAGTTGGTTCTACAGTCGATGTAAAGCCTCTAGCAATTGCGTAGCCGTCCAAAACTCGCGATCTACTTGCGGCAACACCGGCCGCTTGAGAATCAACACCGGCACCCCGCGTTCGCGGGCGACTTCGAGCTTGGGTTCGGTGGCGCTGCTGCCGCTGTTTTTGCTGATCAGGACGTCGATGCGGCGCTGCTCAAACAGTGTGCGTTCTTCTTCGATCCGGAAGGGGCCGCGGGCGCCGATGACGTCACAGCGTTCATTGCCTGGGTATACGTCGAGGGCGCGCAAGGTCCAGAACTGCTGCTCGGGGATTTCGTCCAGATGTTGCAGTGGCTCGCGGCCCAGTGTGAACAGCGGGCGCTGGAAGGGTTTGAGGGCCTGGACCAGCTCAGCCCAGTTGGCCACTTCGCGCCAGTCATCGCCTGCTTGAGGCGCCCACGCCGGGCGACGCAGCGCCCAGCACGGGATACCGCTG
>NZ_WIWK01000122.1:0-17108 GCF_009600165.1 Pseudomonas sp. FSL R10-0399 | reverse complement strand
GCCCGTAGCGGGTTGCGCCCGCTGCGCCGTATGAGCGCGATTGCTGGCAGCGTGTCCGCCGACTCGTTGAAGGCACGCCTGCCCCACGCACAGATGCCGCCCGAACTGGCGGAGCTGGCGATCGCCTTCAACGCCATGCTGGAGCGCCTCGACGACTCCTTTCAGCGCCTGTCGGCGTTCTCCGCCGACATTGCCCATGAACTGCGCACACCGCTGTCCAACGTACTGACCCACACCCAAGTCACCCTGACCCGGCCGCGAGACATCGAAGCTTACAAAGAAGCGCTGCACAGCAACCTTGAAGAACTGCAATGGATGGCCCAACTGGTCAACGACATGCTGTACCTGGCCAAGGCCGACCATGGCTTGCTGACCCCGCGCCGCGAGCCCCTGGAGCTGGCCAATGAGGTGGATTCGCTGCTGGAGTTTTATGCGCTGCTGGCCGAAGACTCACAGATCGAACTGACCCGCGAAGGCCATGCCCAGATCGCCGGAGACCGCAGCATGTTGCGGCGCGCCCTTTCCAACCTGCTGGATAACGCCTTGCGTTACACACCGGCTGGCGGGGCGATCAAGGTAGTGATCAGCGAAGCGGCGACCGCTGTACGCATCAGCCTGTCCAACACCGGCCCCGGAATCAGTGCCGATTTGTTGCCGCGATTGTTCGACCGTTTTTACCGGGCCGACCCGGCGCGCAGCGAAGGCAGTAGCGAACATGCAGGTTTGGGGTTGGCCATCACCCAATCGATCATTCGCGCCCATGGCGGGCAGATCAGGTGTGAATCGCAGGAAGGCTGGACACAGTTTGTGATTGAGTTGCCCTGTCATGCCTGACATCCCTCTGTAGGAGCGAGCTTGCTCGCGATCTTTAAAGATCAAAAGATCGCGAGCAAGCTCGCTCCTACAGAGGGCCAGGGTAGATCAGGAATACCGCAACGCGTGTGCAGGCTCGATTTTGGCCGCGCGGTAAGCCGGGTACAACGTCGCCAAAAAGCTCAACAAAAACCCCGCGCCGCAGATCAACGCGACGTCGCCACCTTGCAGCTCTGACGGCAGGTTGCTGACGAAGTACACGTCCGAGCTGAAAATATGCTGCCCGGAAATCCGCTCGATCCAGCCCACCAGTTCGCTGACATTCAAGGCGGCTATCACGCCCAGTACGCCACCGATCAACGTACCGACGATGCCGATCACCGTGCCCTGCACCATGAAAATCGCCATGATCTGACGCGGCGTCGCGCCGATGGTGCGCAAGATCGCGATGTCCGCACCCTTGTCGTTCACCACCATGATCAAGGTGGCAATGATGTTGAACGCCGCCACGGCGACAATCATCAGCAGCAACAGGCCGATCATGGTTTTTTCCATTTTCATGGCGCTGAACAGGCTGCCCTGGGTGTGGGTCCAATCATCGGCCTTGTAGTCCGCGCCCAGCCCGGCAGCAATTTGCTGCGACACTTTTGGCGCTGCGTACAAGTCTTTGACCGCAAGACGCACGCTTTGCACCTGATTAGGTTGCCAATGCTGAATGGCCGCAGCATCGGCCATGTTCACCAGGCCCATCGAACCATCCAGCTCAGCGCCGACCTTGAAGATGCCGACCACATTCAGACGCTGCAAGCGTGGAGTAATCCCGCCGGGCGCGGTGCTGGCCTCGGGTACGATCAAGGTGATTTTGTCACCGACGCTCAGGCGAAAACGCCGCGCCGTGATATCCCCCAGCACAACGCCGAACTCGCCCGGCTTAAGGTCTTCAAGTTTGCCCTGCACGATGTGCTTGGCGACGATGGACACCTGCCCTTCCAATGCCGGATCCACACCGCTGATCTGGATCGGTTGCATCGAGCCTTTGTACGACAACATGCCGTCCATCTCGGTAAACGGCACAGCCGCCGTGACTTCCGGGTTTTTCATCGCCGCTTCGGCCACCGGGCGCCAGTCATCAATCGGCTTGACGCCAACGATGGTTGCGTGCGGCACCATGCCGAGGATGCGGTTACTCATCTCGCGCTGAAAACCGTTCATCACCGACAACACCACGATCATCGCCAGCACGCCCAGGGCGAGGCCGATCATCGAGGTCATGGAGATAAACGAAACAAAGCGATTGCGGCGCTTGGCGCGGGTATAGCGCGTGCCGATAAAAATCGATAACGGTCTGAACATTCGCGGGCACCGTATAAAAATAAAAGGCCCGACGCCGTGATTCAGCGTCGGGCTTGGCCGATCAAATCGCGGTCAGGCGACCTTCTTGAAGGTGCAACACGCGATCCATCTGCCGGGCCAGGTTCATGTCGTGGGTCACCACCAGGAACGCGGTGCGCATCGAGGTGCTGAGTTCCAGCATCAAATCCTGAATGCCTTGCGCGGTGTGCGAGTCGAGGTTACCGGTGGGCTCATCGAGCATCACCAGCCCCGGCTTGTTAACCAGTGCACGGGCAATTGCCACACGCTGGCGCTCACCACCCGACAGCTCGGCGGGTTTGTGCTCAAGGCGATGGCCCAGGCCGACACGGGTCAGCAACGCTGTGGCACGCTCGCGCGCCTCGGGGATCGGGGTTTTGCCGATCAACAGCGGCATGCACACGTTCTCAAGTGCGGTGAACTCCGGCAGCAAGTGGTGGAACTGGTACACAAAGCCCAGCGAGCGGTTACGCAGCAGGCCACGGGCCTTTTCACCCAGCGCCGACAACTCTTCGCCAGCCAGCCACACGCTGCCGGTGGTCGGGGTATCGAGGCCGCCGAGCAGGTTCAGCAAGGTACTTTTACCCGAGCCCGAAGTACCGACAATCGCCACGCGCTCACCCGGATGCAGCTCTAACTGCAAGCCCGACAACACCACCACCGACTCCGGGCCTTCCTCGTAGGCCTTGCCCAGGTCGCGGCAACTCAACACTGCTTGTTCTTTCATGCCCAACTCACTCATAACGAAGCGCCTGCGCAGGCTGGGTGCGCGCAGCACGCCAGGCCGGGTACAAGGTCGCGAGGAAACTCAGAACCAACGCTGCACCGCACACCATCAACACATCCTGCGCCTGCAATTGCGACGGCAGGTAGTCGATGAAGTACACGTCAGCATTGAGAAACTTGTGACCGATCAGGCCTTCGAGGGCCGAGATCGCAGCGCTCACATTCAGCGCGGCAAGGATGCCCACCACCGCGCCGATGGCTGTGCCGACCACGCCAATCACCGTGCCCTGCACCATAAAGATGGCCATGATGGTGCCCGGTGTCGCGCCCAAGGTCCGCAGAATGGCGATGTCGCCTTTCTTGTCATTGACCACCATCACCAGCGTGGAAATGATGTTGAACGCCGCCACGGCCACGATCAGCAACAGCAGCAGGCCGATCATGGCTTTTTCCATGCGGATGGCCTGGTACAGGTTGCCGTGGGTACGGGTCCAGTCACGGGCGTAATAGCTATCACCCAAATGCTGGGCGATTTCCCACGCGCCGCGCGGGGCCTCAAACAAATCACCGAACTTGAGGCGCAAGCCCTGTACCTGGTCAGGCTTCCAGCGCTGCATGCGCGCCAGATCCTGCAAGTTGGTCAGGCCGAGGTAGCCGTCGATCTCGCCCGCGCCAACATGGAAAATGCCCTGCACGGTGAAGCGCTTCATGCGCGGGAACATGCCGGCCGGGGTCACGGACACTTCCGGGGCCACGAAGGTCAGCTTGTCGCCCACACCCACGCCCAGCGCTTTGGCGGCCTTGTCACCAATAATGATGCCGAAGCTGCCGGGCGTCAGGGAGTCGAGTTGCCCCTCCTGCATGAAGTGATCGATGATCGAGACTTTGCGCTCCTGCACCGGGTCGATAGCATTGAGCAGGACTTTCTGCACATTGCCATCATGGGTCAGCAACCCCTGCATCTGGGTGAACGGCGCAACCGCCTCCACTTTCGGGTTTTGCTGGACCTTGGCGGCCAGGCTTTGCCAGTCTGTGATCGGTTGATCGCCGACAATAGTCGCGTGGGGCACCATGCCCAGCACGCGGGTGCGCATTTCATGATCGAAGCCGTTCATCACCGAGAGCACGACAATCATCACGACCACGCCAAGGGCGAGCCCGATCATTGAAGTCAGGGAAATGAACGACACAAAATGATTGCGACGCTTTGCACGGGTATAACGCGTGCCAATAAATACGAAGAGAGGTCTGAACATGTCGGGGCTTGTTCTGGGGAAAAGAAGGCGTCCTTGTGGCGGGGCCTGATAAGCAGCTTTACACTCTGACCACAGCCGCCATCATGGGTTCGCCATGTCGACATTAGATGAAGCAAATCGCCGCGAATACTACCGTATCGAGGATGTGATCGCACTGGAAATCACCCCGCTGTCGGCCGTCGAGGCCGATAGCGGTAAAGTGTTGCAGGATGCATCCCCGCTCTTCAATTTGCTCAGTGAATTGCACCTCAGCGAATTCGAGTCCCAACACCTGTTGCGCCAGATCAGCGAGCGCGACCGCACGCTGTCCAGTTACCTTAAAACCCTGAACAAACGCGTCGATCTGCTCAGCCAGATCGTCGCGCAAACCGTGCTGGGCAAGGTCGGCGAACTGCAACCGGTCACGCTGTCCGAAGGCGGTATCGACTTTCACCATTCTCAGGCTTACCCGGTTGATAGCCATGTATCGGTCAAGCTGGTGTTGATGCCGCAAGCCTTGGGGTTACTGCTGCGCGCCCGGATCGTTGAATGCCGGGCCGAAGCCGGGCGTTATTGGATAGCAACAGAATTTGAAGCACTGAGCGAAACCCAGCGCCAATTGCTGGCACGCCATATTTTGCAAAAACAGGCTCAGGCACGACGCCTGGCGCGCGACTTAGACGATCCAACGACCGAGTAAGCCTTCAACGGCCTCTCTGTAGACGCAGTGAATGCTGCATAAAGGAGCAATTGTGACCCTGATTTATGGCCATCGCGGCGCCAAAGGCGAAGCACCGGAAAACACCCTTGCCAGCTTTGAGCAATGCCTCAAGCACGGCGTTCGTCGTTGCGAACTGGATTTGCACTTGTCCAAAGATGGCGAGTTGATGGTGATCCACGACCCGACCCTCAAACGCACCACCGATCGACGCGGCAAGGTAATTGAACAGACCGCTGCCGACCTGGTGACCTATGACGCACGCAAAGGCGGCCCGGGCTGGGTACATCCGTGCCCGATCCCGCGTCTGGAAGAACTGTTTGAAAAGTGCAACTTTGAGCACTGGCAACTGGAAGTCAAAAGCGCCTCGCGCACCCGCGCTGCCACCACCGTGCTGGCGATCCGCGAAATGGCTGAACGCCATGGCCTGATGGACAAAGTCACCGTCACCTCCAGCTCGCGAGAAGTGCTCAAGGCCGCGCTGGAGCTGACCCCGGACCTGTCACGCGGCCTGGTAGCCGAGTACGCCTGGCTCGACCCGCTGAAGGTCGCCCAGAATTACGGTTGCGAGATGCTGGCGTTGAACTGGACACTCTGCACGCCTGAACGTCTGGCCAAGGCTCAGCGCCAGGGGTTGCATGTGTCGGTGTGGACAGTCAACGAGCCTGCACTGATGCGCAGACTCGCTGATTTCGGCGTCGACAGCCTGATTACAGACTTTCCCGGTTTGGCCACTGCCACCCTTGGGAATGGCTGAAATCGGTCTCCCCGACCGGCTCAGGCCACCGGCCGGAGCCGCTTAAAAAAGCCGGTTGAGGCCATCGTAAGCGGCTACCCGATAGGCTTCAGCCATGGTCGGGTAGTTGAACGTGGTGTTGACGAAGTACTTCAGGGTGTTCAGTTCGCCCGGCTGGTTCATGATTGCCTGGCCGATGTGTACGATCTCTGAAGCCTGATAACCGAAGCAGTGAACGCCCAGCACTTCAAGGGTTTCGCGATGGAACAGGATTTTCAGCATCCCCTGAGGCTCGCCGGCAATCTGTGCACGCGCCATGCTCTTGAAGAACGCCTTGCCCACTTCGTACGGTACTTTGGCCTGGGTCAGCTCCTGCTCGTTCTTGCCGATCGAGCTGATCTCCGGAATGGTGTAAATACCGGTCGGTACATCATTGACGAAGCGCCAGCTGCCATTGTCGACAATGCTGCCAGCGGCTGAACGACCCTGGTCGTGAGCCGCACTGGCCAGGCTTGGCCAGCCGATCACATCGCCAGCGGCGTAGATGTTCGGCACGTCGGTGCGGTAGTTTTCATCCACATGCACCTGGCCACGGCCATTGGCCTTGAGGCCGACGTTTTCCAGGCCCAACTGATCGGTGTTGCCGGTACGGCCGTTGCACCAGAGCAAGGCGTCTGCCTTGATCTTTTTGCCGGATTTAAGGTGCAGGATCACGCCGTTTTCAACGCCTTCAACCCGCTCGTACTCTTCATTGTGGCGAACAGTGACGTTGTTGTTGCTGAAGTGATAGCTCAAAGCCTGGGAGATTTCGGCGTCGAGGAAGCTGAGCAATTGCCCACGGTTGTCGACCAGCTCAACCAATACACCCAGACCGCTGAAGATCGATGCGTATTCGCAACCGATCACGCCAGCGCCGTAAATGATCAACTTGCGCGGGGTGTGGCCCAGGCTGAGGATGGTGTCGCTATCGTAGATACGCGAGTGGGTGAAATCGATATCGGCCGGGCGATAAGGACGCGAGCCGGTGGCGATAATGATTTGCTTGGCGATCAGGGTTTCAACCACGCCGTTAGGGCACACCACCTGAATGGACTGTTCGTCATTGAAGCTGCCGGTACCGAAGAACAGGTCAACGCGGTTGCGCGCGTAGTAACCGGTGCGCGAAGCCACTTGCTTGGAAATGACTTTTTCTGCGCTTTTAAGCACGTCCGGGAACGAGAACCAACGCGGCTCACCAATGGCCCGGAACATCGGGTTGGTGTTGAACTGCATGATCTGGCGAACCGAGTGACGCAAGGCTTTGGACGGGATCGTGCCCAAGTGCGTGCAGTTGCCGCCGACCTGACGCCGGCTGTCGACCATTGCTACCTTGCGCCCTGCTTTAGCGGCGTTCATTGCCGCGCCTTCTCCTGCAGGGCCAGAGCCCAGTACCACTACATCGTAGTTGTAGACAGCCATGCGTACTCCTCAGAACAGGCCGTGGCACCGCTTTGGGCACCTACGGCTAAATCATGTCGCGGCCAGCGCCATGAAGGATCAAAACGTGGGGCACAGTCTATAGAAGCCTGACCGCGGCGAACATTAACCCTTGGTCTTGTCGTAGGCTAATTTTGTCTGCACTACATCACCGTTTGCATTTCACCCTCATGTCAGCCTCGCCAAAAGCAGCCCTCGCTGTAAAACGCGAGAGCTGTGATGCACGTAATGTTGCGTTCATCTTGTGCGCAAAAAATCATCAAAAGCCCAAAATCCGCCGGAGCATCTCGCTCACCCCGCCAGGATTAATCAAAAAAAATCGCCAGCCTTTACGGGTCCAAAGCCCTTGAATCCGACGCGCAACAGCAACAAAAGTTGCCTGGACGGCCTGATACACATATCGTTACAAAACTGTTTTGTACAACGGCGTGCGCCTTGATCTTGCAGTGTGGACAAGCAACAAACATGGATTACGCATAAAACAGATAACAGCGGGTGATTTCTGATGGCCTCCAGTACAGGCAAAGGCAAAGCGATTTTTCGCGTTGTCAGCGGCAACTTTCTCGAAATGTTCGACTTCATGGTCTTTGGCTTTTACGCCACGGCCATTGCCAAAACCTTCTTCCCCAGCGACAGCGCTTTCGCATCCTTAATGCTTGCCCTGGCGACCTTTGGCGCCGGTTTCCTGATGCGTCCATTGGGCGCTATTTTTCTGGGCGCCTACATCGACCGACACGGCCGTCGCAAAGGTTTGATCATTACCCTGGCCCTGATGGCCATGGGCACCGTGCTGATTGCCTGCGTACCGGGTTATGCCACCCTGGGCGTCGCGGCACCGCTGCTGGTGCTGCTTGGCCGTCTGTTGCAAGGTTTCTCGGCGGGCGTGGAGCTGGGCGGCGTATCGGTGTACCTGGCGGAAATCGCCACACCGGGCCGCAAAGGCTTCTTCGTGAGCTGGCAGTCCGCGAGCCAACAGGCTGCGGTAGTTTTCGCAGGTTTGATGGGCGTTGGCCTGAACCACTGGCTGAGCCCGGAAGACATGGGTGACTGGGGCTGGCGGATTCCGTTTTTGGTCGGCTGCATGATCGTGCCGGTGATCTTTGTCATCCGTAAGTCGATGGAAGAAACACCGGAGTTCGAAGCCCGCAAACATCGCCCTACCCTGCGTGAAATCATCACCTCCATCGGCCAGAACTTTGGCCTGGTACTGGGCGGTATGGCGCTGGTGGTGATGACCACTGTGTCTTTCTACCTCATCACCGCCTACACCCCGACCTTCGGCAAGACCGAGCTGCACCTGTCAGATCTTGAAGCGCTGCTGGTGACCGTCTGTATTGGCCTGTCGAACTTCATCTGGCTGCCGATCATGGGCGCACTGTCTGACAAAATCGGTCGCCGACCGCTGCTGCTGGGCGCAACCATTCTCGCCATCCTCACCGCCTACCCGGCCTTGTCCTGGCTGGTGGCCAACCCGAGCTTCAGCCACTTGCTGATCGTGGAGTTGTGGTTGTCGTTCCTGTACGGCTCGTACAACGGTGCAATGGTGGTTGCACTGACCGAAATCATGCCCGCTGAAGTGCGCACCACAGGCTTCTCACTGGCTTACAGCCTGGCCACCGCGACCTTCGGAGGCTTTACCCCGGCCGCGTGTACCTACCTGATCCACGCCCTGGACAACAAAGCAGCCCCCGGCCTGTGGCTCACCGGTGCCGCCGTATTGGGCCTGATTGCCACCGTGGCGCTGTTTCGCGGTAACAAGCATCAGTTGCGCGTAGCGCAAGCAGCTTAAGCGGACCTGCGCCTATCTGTAGGAGCGAGCTTGCCTCGCGATCTTTTGATCGTTTAAAAGATCGCGAGACAAGCTCGCTCCTACAGGTTTTTAAATGCCGCACACAAAAACGCCCCGAACCAGTCGGGGCGTTTTTAGTTGCAACGAGTGCTTAGCGCGGGAACGCTGGCGGGTTAACCCCGGCCATGTCTTCCATCACACGCACTACCTGGCAGCTGTAACCGAATTCGTTGTCGTACCACACGTACAGCACAACGCGGTTGTCATTGCAGATAGTCGCTTCAGCATCCACCACACCGGCGTGACGCGAACCTACGAAGTCAGTCGATACCACTTCCTGGGAGCTCACGAAGTCGATCTGCTTGTGCAGATCGGAGTGCAGCGCCATGTGACGCAGGTAGTCGTTCATTTCTTCGCGGGTAGCCGACTTCTCAAGGTTCAGGTTGAGAATGGCCATCGACACGTTTGGCGTCGGAACACGGATCGCGTTACCGGTCAGCTTGCCAGCCAGTTCAGGCAATGCCTTGGCAGCAGCTGTCGCAGCACCGGTCTCGGTGATCACCATGTTCAGCGCGGCGCTACGGCCACGGCGATCGCCTTTGTGGAAGTTGTCGATCAGGTTCTGGTCGTTGGTGTACGAGTGAACAGTCTCAACGTGACCGTTGACGATACCGAACTTGTCGTTGACAGCCTTGAGCACCGGCACGATGGCGTTGGTGGTGCAGGATGCCGCCGAAACGATCTTGTCGTCTGCGGTGATTTCGCCGTGGTTGATGCCGTGAACGATGTTCTTCAGCTTGCCTTTACCCGGCGCAGTCAGAACAACGCGGTCGATACCCGGGCACTGCAAGTGCTGACCCAGGCCGTCGGCGTCACGCCATACACCGGTGTTGTCCACCAGCAGGGCGTTCTGAATGCCGTACTGGGTGTAGTCCACCTCAGTCGGGTTCTTCGCGTAGATCACCTGGATCAGGTTACCGTTGGCGGTGATGGTGTTGTTTTCTTCATCGACCACGATGGTGCCGTCGAACGGACCATGTACCGAGTCACGACGCAGCAGGCTGGCGCGCTTGACCAGATCATTTTCGGCGCCTTTGCGCACAACGATGGCACGCAGACGCAGGCCGTCGCCGCCACCGGTTTTTTCGATCAGGATACGGGCCAGCAGACGGCCGATACGACCGAAGCCGTACAGCACAACGTCAGTGCCTTTACGTGCAGAAGCGTTTTGCTGACCAACCACATCGGCCAGTTCTTCGCGAACGAACTGCTCGGCCGTACGGCCATTGCCTTCAGCCTTGAACTTGACTGCCAGCTTGCCCAGATCTACCGACGCGGCGCCGAGCTTGAGCTCGCTCATCGCTTTGAGCAGCGGGAAAGTTTCGTGCACGGACAATTCGCTGTCATCGGACTGGCGATGACGGGCAAAGCGGTGCGCTTTGAGAATCGCAATGACTGAACGGTTGATCAGGCTGCGGCCATAGATCGAACTCACCACATTGTTATTGCGGTAAAGCTGACCGATGAGCGGAATCATCGCTTCTGCGAGTGCTTCACGGTCGATCCATTCACCAAGACACTGGTCGGGCTTCTGAGTCACGGGAACCTTCCACATGTAGGGGCTGAAAAAAGGGGCTACATTATGCAGTTGTGTCCAGATATGGGCAATGCACGCCTGTCACACACCTCAACTGAAACGTTTAAGCACCAACAAATAAAGGTAAATAATTTTCTAACAATGGGCTTTTTTGCGGCTTCAAGCCGTGCTGCAACGCCCTCTGGCCCAATGTTTTACGCCTTGAAGCGGTGAATTCAAGACTCCATTAAAGACGGCAACTGACAGCCATCCCCTTGGCCGTTACACTTAGCCTCTTTGCCGCAACGCTTGGAGCTCAACCTTCCGTGCCCGTCCTGCGTCTACCCAAACTCCCTGCTACGGCAGGTAAACAGCACTGGAGCAATCTGCCCGGTGCTGCCCTGAGCCTCGCCATTGCCGAGGCCGCCAGCGCCGCCAAGCGCTTCACCCTGCTCCTGACTGCCGACAGCCAAAGTGCTGAACGCCTTGAGCAGGAATTACGCTTTTTCGCCCCCGAACTGCCGGTGTTGCATTTCCCCGACTGGGAAACCCTGCCCTACGACTTGTTCTCGCCGCATCAGGACATCATTTCCCAGCGCATTGCCAGCCTTTACAGGCTGCCAGAGCTGGACCACGGTGTTTTGGTAGTGCCGATCACTACCGCCCTACATCGCCTGGCGCCGACCAAGTTCCTGCTGGGCAGCAGCCTGGTGCTGGACGTGGGGCAAAAGCTTGATGTCGAGCAAATGCGCACGCGCCTTGAGGCCAGTGGTTATCGCTGCGTTGACACGGTGTATGAGCATGGCGAGTTCGCCGTGCGCGGTGCGTTGATCGACCTGTTCCCGATGGGCAGCAAACTGCCGTACCGGATCGATCTGTTCGACGATGAAATCGAGACCCTGCGCACCTTCGATCCGGAGACCCAGCGCTCCATCGACAAAGTGGAGTCGGTGCGCTTGCTGCCGGCCCGCGAGTTCCCGCTGCAAAAAGACGCCGTGACCCGATTCAAGGCGCGTTTTCGCGAGCGCTTCGATGTCGACTTCCGTCGCTGCCCGATCTTTCAAGACCTGACCAGCGGGATCACCCCGGCGGGGATCGAGTATTACCTGCCGCTGTTTTTCGACGAAACCTCGACGCTGTTCGACTACCTGCCGGGGGACACGCAAGTGTTCTCGCTGCCAGGTATCGAGCAGGCGGCAGAGAACTTCTGGTCGGATGTGCGCAACCGCTACGAAGAACGCCGCATCGATCCGTCGCGACCGTTGTTGCCCCCGGCCGAATTGTTCCTGCCAGTTGAAGACTGCTTTGCCCGGCTTAAAAGCTGGCCACGCGTGGTCGCCAGCCAGGACGACATCGACGCTGGCAGTGGCCGCGAACGCTTCCCGGCGCAACCGCTCCCGAACCTGGCCATTGAAGCCAAGGCCAACCAGCCGTTGGCGGCGTTGTCCGGCTTCCTCGAGCAATTTGATGGCCGCGTGCTGTTCACCGCCGAATCGGCCGGGCGCCGCGAAGTGCTGCTCGAACTGCTCGAACGCCTGAAGCTGCGGCCGAAAAACGTCGACAACTGGCCGGACTTTGTCGCCAGCAAACACCGCCTGGCGATCACCATCGCCCCGCTGGATGAAGGCTTGCTGCTGGATGACCCGGCGCTGGCGCTGATCGCCGAAAGCCCTCTGTTCGGGCAACGCGTCATGCAACGTCGACGCCGTGAAAAACGCGCCGACGCCAACAACGATGCAGTGATCAAAAACCTTACCGAACTGCGCGAAGGCGCGCCGGTGGTGCACATTGACCACGGCGTGGGCCGTTATCAGGGATTGGCGACGCTGGAAGTCGACAATCAGGTGGCCGAATTCCTTACTCTGGAATACGCCGAAGGCGCCAAGCTCTACGTGCCGGTGGCCAACCTGCACCTGATTGCCCGCTACACCGGCAGCGATGACGAACTGGCGCCGCTGCACCGCCTGGGCTCCGAGACCTGGCAAAAAGCCAAACGCAAAGCCGCCGAACAAGTGCGTGACGTGGCCGCCGAGCTGCTCGACATCTACGCCCGCCGCGCCGCCCGCGAAGGCCATGCGTTTGCCGACCCGAAGGCCGATTACGCCACCTTCAGTGCTGGCTTCCCGTTTGAAGAAACCCCGGACCAGCAAACCACCATCGAAGCCGTGCGCGCCGACATGTTGTCGCCCAAGCCGATGGACCGTCTGGTGTGTGGCGATGTGGGCTTCGGTAAAACCGAGGTAGCCATGCGCGCGGCCTTTATTGCCGTGCACGGCGGCCGTCAGGTGGCGATTCTGGTGCCAACCACCCTGCTCGCCCAACAGCACTACAACAGCTTCCGCGACCGCTTTGCTGACTGGCCGGTCCGCGTTGAAGTGATGAGCCGCTTCAAGTCCGCCAAAGAGATCAACCAGGCCGTGGCCGATCTGGCCGAAGGCAAGATCGACATCGTGATCGGCACGCACAAGCTGCTGCAGGACGACGTCAAAATCAAAAACCTGGGGCTGGTGATCATCGACGAAGAACACCGCTTCGGTGTACGTCAAAAAGAACAGCTCAAGGCCCTGCGCAGCGAAGTCGACATTCTGACCCTCACTGCCACGCCGATCCCGCGCACGCTGAACATGGCGGTGTCGGGCATGCGCGACCTGTCGATCATCGCCACGCCACCGGCGCGCCGGCTGTCGGTGCGCACCTTCGTCATGGAACAAAACAACAGCACGGTCAAAGAGGCCCTGCTGCGTGAATTGCTCCGTGGTGGCCAGGTGTACTACCTGCACAACGACGTTAAAAGCATCGAAAAATGTGCCGCCGAACTGGCAGCTCTGGTGCCCGAGGCGCGGATCGGCATCGGCCACGGGCAGATGCGCGAAAGCGAGCTCGAACAGGTGATGAGCGACTTCTACCACAAGCGCTTTAACGTGCTGATCGCGTCGACCATTATCGAAACCGGTATCGACGTGCCGAGCGCCAACACCATCATCATCGAGCGTGCAGACAAATTCGGCCTGGCGCAGTTGCACCAATTGCGCGGCCGCGTCGGACGCAGTCACCACCAGGCCTACGCCTACCTGTTGACGCCACCGCGCCAGCAAATCACCGGCGATGCGCAAAAGCGCCTCGAAGCCATCGCCAACACCCAGGACCTGGGCGCCGGTTTTGTGCTGGCCACCAACGACCTGGAAATCCGAGGTGCGGGCGAGCTGCTCGGCGACGGCCAAAGCGGCCAGATCCAGGCGGTCGGTTTTACCCTGTACATGGAAATGCTCGAGCGCGCGGTCAAGTCGATTCGCAAGGGCGAGCAGCCTAACCTTGAGCAGCCGCTGGGCGGCGGTCCTGAAATCAACCTGCGCGTGCCCGCACTGATCCCGGAATCGTACCTGCCGGATGTGCATGCGCGCCTGATCCTCTACAAGCGCATTGCCTCGGCCACCGACGAAGACGGCCTAAAGGACTTGCAGGTCGAGATGATCGATCGCTTTGGCCTGCTCCCGGAGCCGACGAAGAACCTGGTGCGCATTACCCTGCTCAAATTGCAGGCCGAACAACTGGGCATCAAGAAGATCGACGCCGGGCCACAAGGCGGGCGTGTCGAATTTGCCTCCGACACACCAGTTGATCCGCTGACCTTGATCAAACTGATCCAAAGCCAGCCCAACCGCTATAAATTCGAAGGCGCCACGCTGTTTAAATTTATGGTGCCGATGGAACGCCCGGACGAACGCTTCAATGTCATCGAGGCCCTCCTGGAGCGCCTCACGCCGAAGTCGTCGTAATGGGACCTGCGCAATGAAACGCCCATGCCCCCGAACCTGAACCCGCGACTGACCAAGCCGCTCGCACCGACTTGGGTCAGTCGTTTCAAAGAACAAAGCCTGGAGCGTGGCCGCCGCTACGCCCGGGAAAACCGTGTCAGAATCGCGCAGATTGGCGACAGCCTGATCACGGCCAGTTGCCAGGGTTCCGGGGACAACACCTATCGCCAGACCATACAGTTACGCGAATCCGCCAAAGGCACCCTGCTGTTGGTGAGCGCGAACTGTACGTGCCCTGTACGCACTAACTGCAAGCACACCGCTGCCGTTTTACTGAAGATTGAAGACACCTTGAACTACCCCGCTGCTGCCCAGGACGCCGAGCTTCTGGAAAAACTCCAGGCCGTACTCGACTCGCGCCGCCCCAACAACCTCCCAGAAGTGCTGAGTGAAGACGTGCAACCCACGCCACGCCTGTGGCTGGCCAGCGCCGAATTCAGCGCCTTCGAACCGCGCAACGGGAAAATGCAGCGCTACACCCAGCACCGCGCCGCGCTGTCATTCAATTACCTGGATCACTACGCAAGCGGGCACAAAGCCGCAGACATCCTGATACGCCAGGAACACCAAACCCTGCGCATCAAACGCCAGCCCGAGGCCGAAAACGCCTTTCGCGAGCAGTTGCGCGATCTGGGCTTCAAAATCGCTACCCGCCAGAGCAAAGCCCTGCCGGAGAGCGCCGGCGAGCTGTTTGAAATGGTCAACGACAGCGCCTGGCTCAACTTCACCCTGAACCAGATGCCCGGCCTGCGTGAGCAAGGCTGGGAGCTACAGATTGACGAAGATTTCGGCTTTGACCTGTCGCCGATCGAAGACTGGTACGCCAACGTCGACGAAGCCCCCGAGCACGACTGGTTCGACCTGGAGCTGGGGATCATCGTCAACGGCCAGCGCCTGAGCTTGCTGCCGATTCTGCTGAACCTGATGCGCTCGCACACCGACATCCTCAGCCCCGAAAAGCTCGCACGACGCCGCGACGACGAACTGATTCTGGTGAATATCCCGGCCACGCCCAACAGCGGCCACGGCCCGCTGCAAGTGGCGCTGCCCTACGGCCGCCTGAAACCGGTACTGGCGACCCTGGACGAGTTCTATCTGGGTGAGCCGGGCGCCACCGCATTGCGCATCAAAAGTGCTGACGCCCCGCGCCTCAATGCGCTGGACGCCATGCCGCTGCGTTGGGAAGGCGGCGAGCACATCCGTGGTTTTGCCCAACGCCTGCGCGACATCAAAGACTTCAGCGTCGACGCCCCCGAAGGACTCAATGCCAACCTGCGCCCCTATCAGTTGGAGGGACTGAGCTGGATGCAGTCACTGCGCCAGCTTGAAGTCGGCGGCATTCTTGCGGACGACATGGGCCTGGGCAAAACCCTGCAAACACTGGCGCATGTTCTTTGCGAGAAAAATGCCGGACGCCTCGACCGCCCGGCCATGGTCGTAATGCCCACCAGCTTGATCCCCAACTGGCTGGATGAAGCCGCGCATTTCACCCCGCAACTCAAGGTGCTGGCACTGGTGGGCGCAACGCGCAAAAAACACTTCGACCACCTTAACGACTACGACCTGATCCTCACCACCTACGCACTGCTGCCCAAAGACAGTGAGCAGTTGGCCAAATTAGCGCTGCACGTATTGATCCTCGATGAAGCGCAGTACATCAAGAACCCCGGCAGCAAGGCGTCACTGGCTGCCTGCGAGCTGGTGGCCCGCCAGCGCCTGTGCCTGAGCGGCACGCCGCTGGAAAACCACTTGGGCGAGCTGTGGTCACTGTTTCACTTCCTGCTTCCCGGATGGTTGGGCGACATTAAAACCTTCAACCACAACTACCGGGTGCCGATTGAGCGCCAGGGCAGCGACGAGCGCTTGCAGCACCTGAATGCCCGGATAAAACCGTTTTTGTTGCGTCGCACCAAAGAACAAGTCGCCACCGAGCTGCCGCCGAAAACCGAGATCATCCATTGGGTCGACCTCAACGAGGCCCAGCGCGACGTGTACGAAACCATGCGCCTGGCGATGGATAAAAAGGTCCGCGACGAAATCACCCGCAAAGGTGTAGGCCGTAGCCAGATCATCATCCTTGAAGCGCTGCTTAAACTGCGTCAAGTGTGCTGCGACCTGCGCCTGGTCAGCAACACCCCGCCGAAAAAAGGCAGCACCTCGGGCAAGCTGGACAGCTTGATGACCATGCTTGAAGAACTGTTTGCCGAGGGTCGGCGCATTCTCTTGTTTTCGCAGTTCACCTCGATGTTGGAACTGATCGAAGCCGAACTGAAGAAGCGCAACATCCGCTACGCCCTGCTCACCGGGCAAACCCGCGACCGACGCGCGCCGGTCAAGGATTTCCAGAGCGGCAAGTTGCAGATCTTCCTGATCAGCCTCAAGGCGGGTGGCGTGGGCTTGAACCTGACTGAAGCCGACACCGTGATCCACTACGACCCGTGGTGGAACCCGGCCGCCGAAAACCAGGCCACCGACCGCGCCTATCGCATTGGCCAGGAAAAACCAGTGTTTGTGTACAAGATGATTGCGCGCGGAACCGTGGAAGAGAAAATCCAGCACCTGCAGCAGGAAAAATCAGATTTGGCGGCAGGCGTACTCGATGGACGCATCGCCGGAGACTGGAAACTGCAAGACGACGACATCGACGCCTTGTTCGCGCCATTGCCGCCTAAAAACGAAAAACGCTAAAACACCTTATCTGTAGGAGTTGCCGCCCCGTCTTCGACGCCGCGCTGTCGCGCAGCACACAGGCCACCGAATATCTTCAGCATCCCCCAATCGGTTCCCTCTCCTTCGGGAGAGGGCTAGGGTGAGGGGGGCTCTTAGATCAAGATCAAAAGATCGCGAGCAAGC
>NZ_WIWK01000121.1:0-17194 GCF_009600165.1 Pseudomonas sp. FSL R10-0399 | reverse complement strand
CGCCGTGGCGCTGATCGAGCGCGATGTATTGCACCTGCACACCTCGGCCACGTCGCCGGGGCTGGCGCTGTATCCCAGCCAGCTCAATCTGCGCCGCGCCAACTGGCGCAACCCGCTGGGCCAGCCGCGCAGCGAACTGCAAGACGTCAGCTACAAATTGGAAAACGGCGAGCTTTGGCGCTACAGCCAAGGGCTGGAAGGCGGCGAACTGCAAAAGCAAAAACTGCTCACCAACGTGCGCGATCTGCGTTGGCGGCTGTACGACCCGGCCGTGGGTTGGCGCACCGATTGGCCCACCGGCAAAGCGGCCCCCAAGGGAACACCGCGAGCCCTTGAAGTGCAGTTCTCGGCCGGGCGATTTGAACAGCTTCGTCGCGTGATGCTACTGCCGGAGGGCCAATGATGCGCAAGGGTCAGCAAGGCATTGCACTGCTCACCGTGCTGCTGGTGATGAGCCTTGCGCTGCTGGTGACTGCCGGCATGTTGCGCAGCCACCGCCTGGCCCTGCACAGCAGCGCCCAGCAGCTCCATCAACTGCAATTGCGCCAGTCGGCGTTTGCTGGGGAAGCCTGGGGGCGAGAGCGTTTATACACGCTGCTGGCAGACCCCAAGTTGCCCGTTGCAGCAGGCCAGGCCTGGGCCAAAGGCCGGCCCGAATGGCTGATCGACAATGGCCACATTGAGGTCGACATCGAAGACCTGGCCGCCCGTTTCAACGTCAGCGCCTTGCTCACTCAAGGTGCTGTCGACGAGGTGCTGAAACAGCGTTGGTTGCGCCTGCAAACCCGGCTCGACCTGCCGCCCGTCGACGCCAGCGCACTGCACGGCCTGAACCTGAGCGACATCAGCCAATTGCGCAGCGTGCCGGGTGTCGATGCCCACTGGTACACGCGCATGCAGCCCTGGATCGCCCTGCTGGGCAAGGACGCCACACTCAACATCAACACCGCCTCCGTCACGTTGCTCGCCACCCTCGAAGGCGTGACACCGGACATGGCCCCTCGCTTAGTGAGCGAGCGCCCGTTGCAGGGGTATGCCAGTGTTGAGGACTTCACCTTTACCCCGGCGCTGATCGGCCTGGGGGTTCAGGCAGCGGGGCTGGGCACCGCCAGCCGCTGGTTTCGCATCACCACCCACGTGCGTGTGGGGCAAAGCCGTTTACGCCTTGAAAGCGATATGGCCCGCGACCTCAAAACCGGCCGCTGGCACCTTCTCCAGCGGCGCTTTTTAGCCCCTGAACACAGCGAACCTTCTTGATGAACAGCCGGCTTTATCTCACCGCGCACAGCGATACGCGGGTCTACCTGTGGCACGACGAAATAACCGCCCACGAAACCTCACTGAACGAGGCCGCCGAGCGACTGGGCGCGCACGATGTGCAGCTGATTCTGCCGATGGAAATGTGCAGCTGGCTGCTGACCGAGCCCTGGCCGGGCAGGCGCCGCCCCAGCGTTCAGGCCTTGGCCTTTGCGGTTGAAGATCAACTGGCGGATGACATTGATGAACTGCACATCGCCGTCGGCCCCCTGGATGCGCAACGGCGTTATCCGTTGCTGGTGATTGAGCGTCAGCGCTTCAAACACCTCTTGGCGCAGTTACAGGCGCTCGGGTTGAACATCGTCAGCGTGTACGTGGATGCCGACCTCTTGCCCCGCGAGCAACCGGGCATCGCGTGGTGGGACGGGCGCTGGCTGGCGGGCGGCGCGCTGGATCTGCGCCTTGCGTTAACCCCTCAGGCGCTGGAGGCCCTGAAAGACGGGCCCCTCGGTACGGCGGTTGAACACACGTTTGATCCTGCTAGCGCACCGCCTGGCGCCATCAACCTGCTGCAAGGCGAGTACCGGCGCACGTCGCAGCGGCTGCCGTGGCGGGGTGTCAGTGTGGCCGCCTTGCTGATTGTTGCCATGGCTGTGGGGGCGAGCCACCTGCGCAGCAGCTTCCTTGAGAGTGAAGCGGCGAGCCTCTACGCCCAGAGTGAACAGCGCTTTAAAGCGCTGTACCCGGAGCACACCCGCATCGTCGATTTGTCTGCGCAACTCAACGCCCTGCAACAACAAGGCGCGGCCCGGCAAAACGGGCACATGGCGCGCTTGCTTCAGCTAACCCAGCACGTGATCGGTGCCAGCAGCGTGGACGTGCAACGCATGGAATGGCGCGCCACGGTCGGCTGGACCTTAACCATCACCGCCAACAGCTTTGCCGAGCTTGAACACCTGCGCGAGCGCGGCCTGCAAAGTGCACTGCCGATCACCTTGGGCAACGCCAGCCAACAGGGTAACCGGGTGCAAACTTTACTCACCCTGGAGGACGTTTTATGAAAGCCCGTGTGCGTGAGCGCTGGCGGCAACTGCCACGCCGTGACCGCCAACTGTGCGGTGTACTCGCGGTGTTCTTGTCGATGGTGTTTGGTTTTTATGGGCTTTGGCAGCCCGCGCAGCAACGGCTGGCGGCGGCGCAAACGCTGTATGCCCAGCGTGTCGCCCAAGCGGGGGAGGTGCAGCGAGCGCTGCCCACGCGCGCGATCCGGGTATACACGCAACCGTTGAGCAGCCGCCTCAGCGAAAGCGCCGCGAGCGCGGGGCTTCAGGTGCAGCAGTTTGACGTGGACACCCAACGGTTACGCATCAGCCTGAGCGGCAATGCCATGGCGGTGCTGGCGTGGCTTAACCGTGTCGAACAAGAAGGCGCCGAGTTCGAGAGCCTGAGCCTGGAAAAAAGCGCTCAGGTGCTGCAGGTGCAGCTACAGATCAGCAACCTATAAATCCGCTCTCACTATTACAGCTGCGCGTTCACGCGTTGTGGGTATTACCCGGCAACGCGGGCAGCTTGGCCAGACGCAACGCCACCAGCAAGGCAATCACCAGCAAAGCGCCGATAAACGCACCGATGCCGTTCCAGCCCGCGTAGTGCCAGAAAAAGCCCCCGGCGGTCCCGGCCACACTCGACCCGGCGTAGTAGCAAAACAGGTACAGCGACGAGGCCTGGCCTTTGGCTTTGGTCGCCCGGCGGCCGATCCAGCTGCTGGCCACCGAGTGCGCGCCAAAGAAGCCGAAGGTGAACAACAGCATGCCGATAATCACCAGTGCGATGGGTTCGAACAGGGTCAGCGCAATGCCCGCCAGCATCAGCACAATCACCGCCCACAGCACCTTGCGACGGCCCAGTTTGTCCGCCAGTGCGCCAATCTGCGCCGAGCTGTAAATGCCCGACAGGTACACCACCGAGAGCAAGCCCACCACGGCCTGGTTCATGTTGTACGGGTCAGCCAGCAAGCGATAACCGATGTAGTTGAACAGCGTTACAAAGCTGCCCATCAGCAAAAACGCTTCGAGAAACAGCCACGGCAAACCGGCGTCACGAAAGTGCATGGTGAAGCCGTTCAACAGGCTACGCGGGTTCATGGTTTGCGGGCGGAAGTTACGCGACTCCGGCAAGATCTTCACAAACACCATGGCCAGCACCAACGCCAGACCGCCAATCACCAGCATCGCCGTGTGCCAGCTGACAAAGTCGATCAACACGCCGGTGATCAAACGCCCGCTCATCCCGCCAATCGCATTGCCGCCGATGTACAACCCCATCGCCAGGCCAATGTGCTGCGGGTGGATCTCCTCGCTCAAGTAGGTCATGGCAACGGCGGCCAGCCCGCTCAGCGACAAGCCCACCAGCGCGCGGGTAATCAGCACGCCTTCCCAGCTCGGCATCCACGCACTGAGCACAGTGAACACCGCCGCGCTGAACAGCGCCGAGACCATCACCGGCTTACGCCCGATGGCATCAGAAATAGGCCCCGTCACCAACAGGCCGATAGCCAGCATCCCGGTGGCCACCGACAAAATCAGACTGCTTTGCGCGGCGTTGATCTCGTATTCATGGGACAGCATCGGCATCATCGGCTGCACGCAATACAGCAAGGCAAACGTCGCAAAGCCCCCCGAGAACAGCGCCAGCACCGTGCGCATAAACATCGGCGTGCCTTTCTCGATAAATACGTCATTGAGTTGAGCGACAACATCATCCAGCGCCGTGGGCGGGACTTCGTGAGCGAGCGGGGCGACAGCAGTTTTCACGGGGACCTCATAACGCGTATAGCCAAACGGCAATGGCAAAAGAATATAGCCAGCTAACGATTCTTTCCAATATATTATTCGACCTGTTTGATAGGTTTAACGACTCAATGGAGCTTGCATGGAACTGCGCCATTTACGCTATTTCATCGCCGTCGCCGAAGAACTGCACTTTGGCCGGGCCGCCCAGGTGCTGGGCATCTCTCAACCGCCGCTGAGCCAGCAAATACAGGCGCTGGAAGAAGAGTTGGGGGCGCGGCTGTTTGAACGTACCAACCGTCGGGTCGCCCTCAGCGAAGCCGGGCGATTGTTTCTTGACGAAGCGCGCCAAGTGCTGGCGCAGGTGGATAAAGCCGCCGACGTCGCCCGCCGTGCGCAACTGGGCGAGCTGGGTGAAATGAAAATTGGCTTCACCTCTTCAGCGCCGTTCAATTCAAGCATTCCGCAGGCCATTTTTGCCTTTCGTCAGGCCTTCCCGGCGGTGCACTTAAACCTCCTGGAAATGAGCAGCCGCGACGTAGCCGAGGCATTGGTAGAAGAGTCGATAGAAATCGGCGTCATGCGCCCGTTTCCGCTGGCGGACTCGCTGGTGGCCGTCGAACTGTTCCGCGAGCCTTTGGTGGCGGTCATCCAGGCTGAACATCCGCTGGCCGAAGGCAGCGAAAGCGGCCTCTACATCGGGGCATTGGCTGACGAGCCGTTCGTCTTCTTCCCGCGCAGTTATGGCAGCGGGTTATATGCGCAACTGCTGAGTCTGGCGCGCCAGGCCGGATTCAGCCCGCACATCGCCCAAGAAGCGGGCGAAGCCATGACCATCATTGGCTTGGTCTCTGCGGGGTTGGGCGTGTCCGTACTGCCCGCGTCGTTCCAGCACATGCGCATCAAGGGCGTGGTCTACCGGCCCCTGCTCGACGCCGACTCCAGCACCGCCGTGTGGCTGGTGCAACGCAAAGGCAACCCCTCGCCGATGGCCAAAGCGTTTGCTGAACTGGTGACACGCAAAATGGTGAAGCCCTAAGAATGAACGGATATCGCTGACATAACAAAAAGGCCTTCCTGACGAGAGGGAGTGTTAGGGGCTGATGCCTTGGGTGTAACCTTTGGGCTACATTTTGTGGATGATTGAAATTATCCGCAGCTCAAGTTTTTCGCGCTGGTTGGCAGATTTGCCAGACGGTCGGGCGCGTGCTCGTATCTTGCTCAGGCTTGATCGAATGGCCGAAGGCAATTTTGGTGATACCAAGTTTGTTGGGGCAGGATTGAAAGAGGCCCGTGTTGATTACGGTCCGGGTTACCGCTTGTACTTCATCCAGCAAGGCCAATGTTGGGTGGTTTTATTGTGTGCTGGCGATAAAAGCAGCCAAGCCCGCGATATCAAACAAGCGCGACTGATAGCCAAAGACTGGAAGGAGTACACCCTTTGACCGAAAAATTCACCCGCTGGGACAGCGCCGAATTCCTCAAAACTGAAGAGGATATAGGTTATTACCTGGAAGCTTGCATGGAGGAGGCTGGCGATGACCCTGCCTTTATTGCCAAAGCCCTTGGCACCATTGCGAGAGCGCGTGGCATGAGCCAAGTAGCGCGTGATGCAGGTCTTTCAAGAGAAAGCTTGTACCGAGCGCTGTCCGGGGAGGGCAACCCGGAATTTGGAACCATTCTTAAAGTAGCCAAGGCGCTGGGGCTAAAACTACACATCTCCAAGTGAACGGATGGGGCCTTCCTGATTCGGTTAGCGCCATATCACGGTTCATGCCGACGGCTGCGCTCGGCAGCACAGCGGCCAAGATCAAAAGATCGCGAGCAAGCTCGCGCCTACAGGGTGGTGTGGCGCACACAAATCTTGTAGGAGCTGACGAGGTACGAAGGCTGCGATCGGCTGCGCAGCGGCCGCAAAACCGTCCACAAGGGCCAAGATCAAAAGATCGCGAGCAAGCTCGCTCCTACAGGGCGGTGTGGCGCACATAAACCCTGTAGTCGCTGACGAGGTACGAAGGCTGCGATCGGCAGCGCAGCGGCCGCAAAACCGTCCACAAGGGCCAAGATCAAAAGATCGCGAGACAAGCTCGCTCCTACAGAGTGGTGTGGCGCACATAAAACTTGTAGGAGCTGACGAGGTACGAAGGCTGCGATCGGCAGCGCAGCGGCCGTAAAGCCATTCACAACGGCCACGATCAAAAGACCGCAGCCTGTGAACGTTTTTTACCCGGCCAATAACTTATCCACAGACGCTTTGACCTGATGGATCAAATGCACCACCGCCAACGCCACGTCGCGGTTCAGGCCTTGCAGGTTATCGGCCGACGCATACGCCGTCGCAAGCGCGCACCGCAACAGCTCGTCAGTGTGTTCGAGGTTTTGTTCGTATTCGGGTGTGTGAGTCATGGTTCAGATCCTTTTGCTAATGAATAGCTGAACCCGTTTGCTTGCACACAAAGAGGGTGGCAGCCGTACGCGGGTGTGCAAGACCGGGGCAAAAGGAACCCGGCAGACCTGACGATCTCCCACGCACAACCGCCATAAAACCTGGGTATTAGGCGGTGACGCTTGATTTACCTTTTGCTATTCGAACTTGCACGTCCGGCCATCCATGAGGGATGACGAACCGCAGGCTAGCGATCGAAAGAGGCAGGCGCAAGGCCAAGGGATTCTCTAGGAATAGTCCTGCAAAGGAAAGAGACGAGACCTGCGAGTGACTGGGTGAGGCTGGAGATTGAGACATGCGCGGTCATAAAACTCGCCTGGTCCCTTGAAGGCAAAGTTGCTCAGAATCGTTTCTTTTACTTCGGGTTCAACCAATGCCCCTCCTTTATCAGCCAAAAGAAGGCAGCGTACTTATTTGTGACTTCAGGGGCCATGAAGTACCTGAAATGGTCAAAATCAGGCCTGTTGTGGTTATTCGTAAACACCGCACCAATAAACAGTTGGTGACGGTTATTCCTCTTAGCACAACTGAGCCCCAATCCATGCTGGGGCATCACCTTGAGTTGCAGAGTCATTTGCAGGGAGCGAACCCTATGTGCTGGGCAAAATGCGACATGCTGTCGACCGTTAGCCTCGCCCGACTGGATCGAATAAAAACGCGAGACCGTCAGGGCCGTCGTTGTTATGTGGTTTCACAACTTGAAACAGATGAGTTTATTGCAATCAAAGCCGCGGTCCGCTGCGCTCTCGGCTTGTGACACGCGTTTGATTCGACCAACGGGACGTACTCAAGGTTGCCTTAAGCCTCCTTCAGCGCAATACTCGCCACGTTCCCGAAAGGGGCTTGTGAGACTCGGAGGATCCTGGGCAACCAGCCATCACCGAGCCGGACAGACACAGCGCGATGACAAGCCCGTCTGTTTGTGAATAAGGCGCCGCGAGGCGCCTTTGTCGTTTTTGGGGCCAGCCCCCAGACGCTCAATTCACCTTCGACAAATCGCCTTTCAGCGCCACGCCCGCAATGATCGCGCCTGCGTGGCATTCGTAGGTTTTCGGGTCTTTGCGTTCGTTGCGTTTGTAGTAGCTGGTGATGTCGGTCACGGCGTTGGCACCGGCCTTTTTGGCCGCGTCATGCAGGGTGATCAACGCCGATTGCAGCGCCCATGAACACGCCTGGTAGTCAGTTTTGTTGAAGGCGTTGGTCTTTTTGTTAGTCACGGCGCCGGGGCTGAGCACGCTGACTTTGCCGCTCGGCGTGTTGCCCGCGAGGTAAAACTTGACGCTGCCGTCTATTTTGCCGGTGCTGATGGCTTCGGTGACCACCTGATCAAACGGCAAGTACAAGGTGGTGTCGCGGGCCTGGCTCACGGCAGGCAGGGCGGACAGCAGAAGGGTGGCAGCCGCCAACGTTTTGATGTGCATAGGGGGTCTCCTTGACCTCATGACCAGCGGCGAAAAATCAACGAGGTGTTGACGCCGCCGAAGGCAAAATTGTTGTTCATCACATAGTCGTTGTGCATCACGCGACTTTCGCCGCGCAGGTAGTCCAGTTCAGCGCAGCGTGGGTCTACGTTGTGCAGGTTAAGCGTGGGCACGTAGCGGTCGCGGTTCATCATCTCGATGCTGAACCACGACTCCAGCGCGCCACAGGCCCCCAAAGTGTGGCCCAAAAAACTCTTTTGCGAGCTGATGGGCATGTGTTTGCCAAACACGTCATGGGTGGCCTGGGTTTCGGCGATGTCGCCTTGTTCGGTGGCGGTGCCGTGACCGTTCACATAGCCGATGGCCTGAGCGGCAAGTCCCGCGTCTTCCAGCGCCAGTTCCATGGCTCGGCGCATGGTGCTGATCTCGGGGCGGGTGGTGTGCTGGCCGTCTGCGTTGCTGCCAAAACCGACGATTTCAGCATGGATGTGCGCACCGCGAGCCAGCGCATGCTCCAGCTCTTCAAGCACCAGCATGCCGCCCCCTTCGCCGATCACCAGACCATCGCGGCCACTGTCATAGGGGCTTGGGCTGGTGTGCGGGGCGTCGTTTTTAAGGCTGGTGGCGTACAGCGCGTCAAACACCATGGCTTCGGTGGGGCACAACTCTTCTGCGCCGCCTGCGAGCATCAACGGCAGGCGGCCGAACTTGATGGCTTCGTAGGCATAACCAATGCCCTGGCTGCCGCTGGTGCAGGCGCTGGAGGTCGGGATTAACCGCCCGGTAAGGCCAAAGAAAATGCTGATATTCGCTGCCGTGGTGTGCGGCATCATGCGCACGTAGCTGTTGGCGTTAAGACCTTCGGCCACTGAGTTGAGCAACATGTTGCCGAAAGCTTTGATTTCGTCCGTGCTGCCGGTGGACGAGCCGCACGCCACGCCCATGCGCCCGTCCTGAATGATCGGGTTGCCCAGCAAGCCCGCGTCTTGCAAGGCCTGCTCCGCTGCCCCCACCGCCAGGCGCGAGACGCGGCCCATGCTGCGCAGTTGTTTGCGGGTCCAGTGTTGGGGCACGGCAAAGTCATCAATGGGCCCGGCCAAACGGGTGTTGAGTTCGGTAAAGCGGTCCCACTCGTCCATGCGCCGAATGCCGCTGCGCCCCGCCTCAAAATGGGCCACGATGCTGGCCCAGTCACTGCCCAACGAGGTGATGCCGGCCATGCCGGTAACGACGACGCGCTTCATCAGCACAAGCCTCCGTTGACGGCCAGCACCTGGCGGGTGATATAGCCCGCTTCGGCCGACATCAAAAAGTTGACCGCCCCGGCGACTTCTTCCGGGGTGCCCATGCGTTGGGCAGGGATCATTTTCATCAGTTCTTCAACGGGCACATTCTCGTCCAGCATGGCGGTGTCGATCAGGCCCGGCGCCACACAGTTAACCGTGATTTTGCGCTTGCCCAGCTCAATGGCGAGGGCTTTGGCGGCGCCGATCAGCCCGGCTTTGGAGGCGCTGTAATTGACCTGGCCGCGATTGCCGATCAGGCCCGACACCGAGGTGATGCACACAATGCGCCCGGCCTGACGACGGCGGATCATGGGCATCATGACCGGGTGCAGGACGTTGTAAAAACCGTCGAGGTTGGTGCGCATCACCACGTCCCAATCGTCTTCGCTGAGGGCCGGAAACGCGCCGTCACGGGTCAGCCCGGCATTGAGCACCACTCCGTAATAAGCACCGTGGGCGTCAACATCGGCTTCCAGTATTGCCCGGCACTGGGCGCGGTCCGATACGTCGAACTGCAGCACGCGGGCGTTGCGGCCCAGTGCTTGCACGTGCGCCATGACGCTGTCGGCTTCGCTGCGCCCACTGCGACAATGCAGCACCAGATCGAAACCGGCCTGGGCCAGACGCAACGCGATGGCACGGCCAATGCCACGGCTAGAGCCAGTGACTAAAATGGACTCAGTCATGGCGAGCCTCCTGAGATGCTTGAGCAAGGTAGTTTTCAGCCTGAGGCGGACGGAACACGTTCAGGCGGGCGGTGGCGTGGATCTGTGGGCCGGTCAGGTGGCACTCAAACACGCCCATGCCGTTGTCGTCTTCGAGCGAGCGCACGGCGTGGATCTGTAACTCGGCGCCGAGCGGGAAGTGCTCAACGTTGCATTCAAACTTGCGGGTGCCGAGCAAAAAGCCCAGCGCCACGGGGTTGCCTGCCTGACGCGCGCGGCAACCGGCATAGGCGGCCACGCTTTGCGCCATCAACTCGACGCCGACCCAGGCCGGCAAGCTGCCGTCTGCGCGGTTAAACAGGCCGCCGGGGCGGACAGTTACGCGGGTGTGGATGGTTTCTTCATCAAATGCCAGCACGTGATCGATCAAGATCATGTCGCCAGCGTGGGGCAGCAATTCGGCGAGCGGCCAATCAATCATGGAGCGTCTCCGATAATCAGGCTGACGTTATTACCGCCGAAGGCAAACGAGTTGCTCATCAGGCAGTGTGGGTGTTCGGGGGCCAGGGTAAGGCCTGGGGTGACCCAGTTCAGCGCGGGCAACTGCGGGTCGGGCTGGCCATCCCAGAGGTGCGGGGGCAAGGCGTTACCGTGGCTCAGGCTCAACCAGCAAAACGCGGCCTCCAGCGCCCCGGCTGCACCCAGTGTGTGGCCGGTCATAGGTTTGGTTGACGAGCACGGTACACCGTGTGGGAACACCTGGGCCACGGCCTGGCTTTCCATGGCGTCGTTGTGCTGGGTTGCCGTGCCATGCAGGTTCAAGTAGCCGATCTGGCTGGCCTGCAACCCTGCACGGTGCAAGGCCTGCTGCATGGCGTTTACAGCGCCCCGGCCGCTGGGCTCGGGGGCAGAAATATGGTGCGCATCCGAGCTGGCGCCTGCGCCCAGCAAGGCGATGGGTTGCGCGCCGCTGGCCTGTTTGCTCATTAAAAACAGGGCCGCGCCTTCGCCAATATTGATGCCGCGACGGTTGACCGAAAACGGGTTGCAGCGCTCATCGGCCACCGCTTCAAGGGCTGCAAAACCATTGAGGGTCAGCGTGCATAAACTGTCGACGCCGCCGCACAGCACCACGTCGCACAGGTTCATGCGCAGCAGGCGCTGGGCGCTCATCAGGGCGCGGGCGCTGGAGGTGCAAGCCGTCGAAATAACATAGGTCGGCCCGCTGATGTTTAGCCACGCGGCCAGAAACTCAGCCGGTGCGCTTAGCTCTTGCTGGCGGTAGTCGTAATCGCTTGGGAAATGCTGGTGCTGCGCGTAGTGGGCAATGCCATGGCAGGCTTCGTCGATGCCCGAGGTGCTGGTGCCCAGCACGACAGCGATGCGGTCGCGGCCATAGGTCTGGATCGCCTGCTCGATGTCATCGCCAATCTGCAATGCGGCCTCAAGCAATAGCTGATTGTTGCGGCTGCTGTGGCGGGCAAGGTGTGCCGGGATCGTTGGTAACTCGCCTTGCACCTGCGCCACCGCGACCGAGCGCTCAGGGATCCAGCCGGCTGTTTGCTGCATGCCCGAGCAGTCACCGGCAAACAGGTGCTGCGCGACGTCCTTGGGCCCGCGGCCCAGTGAACAAACGATGCCCAGTGCATTCAGGTACGCAGTCATGGGGCCGTCTCGGTGTTGAGTGGGCTGAGGGTGTAGTGCACGCCGTTTTGCAGATCGATGCTAAACACCTGCGGTTGTACATAGTGCACCTGCCAGCGGCGGTCGAGCGCACGGCGATCAGCACTGGAGGTTGCCTGCGGGTAATTGTCGGCCAACTGGTCGGCAGGCGTGAGTGCAAACAGCAGCGCGGCGAACAGCACCCGGGCCTCGGGGTTGGGCGGCAGCAAACCGTCTGCTTGCCAGTGCTGGTTGTGCAGCAATTGCCGCGCCAGCGGGATCCCCAGCGGGTCCATCAATGACCAGCGTAGCCCGGCGTCCTCTTGCTGAATCACCAGCAGCCAGTCCTGGCGCTGTTCGGCCTGCTGACGCTGGACATGCAACTGCATCGGCAGCGCCAGGCTGGGCGTGTGTTTGGGTAAGGGCAGGCTGGTGCAGCCACTTAACAACAGGAGCATGAAGATGCCAAGGGCTGCGAGTAGGCTATAACGGCGTGTCATTGATCTTTGCCTTGCAACGGTTTGCGTGCCACCACGTTGACCAGGGTTTCTTCCCGCTGGCCCACCGGCTTGGCAGAACGCAGGCCAAAGCGTTCCAACAGCCCGAAATCGGTCGCACGGCTCCACCACAGGTAGGGGTAAGAGACGTTCTGCGCGTCAAATTCAAAGCCCTGGTCGCGGATCATTTCCAAGTATTGCGCCGCGCTTTTCTGCACGTGCATGGGGTGGCGGAACAGCCAGCGAATCACCCAGGTGTCGATGTAGGCTTCGGTGGACTCGGCGAACAGCAAATAGCCGCCCGGCTTGAGCACGCGATAGAACTCGGCCAGCGCCCGGTCTTGTTGCACCAGGTGGTGGAAGGTCTGGTGACAGAACAGCAGGTCGACGCTGGCATCGGGCACGTTCAGTTCAGCGCAGTCGCTGCCGATCAGCTCGACGTCGAATCCTTGGCGGCGGGCCTCTTCGCGGCTCAGCTCAAGGCTCAGCGGGTCGGCATCGAGCCCGATCAAACGCTTGGGGGCGAAGGTTGCCTGCAGGTACTGGAACGACTTGCCCTGCCCGCAACCGGCATCCAGGATGACCGGCGCAGACGGCGGCGGCTCGCTGAACAAGCCGCGCAAGTCATTGATCGCCACCCGCAGTACATGGTGCTGCCAGGTGTGGCTGCGCAAAAACCAAAATCCGAACCGGGTTTCTTCTACGTAGGTATCGCTAAGGGGTTTCATGGGGCCTCCGTGGCAATGAAGAATAACGCGGGGTGTGCGGCGTTTGCTGACCGGCCCACGGCGCGAGCATAAAGCTGAAGGCCAGGCCAAGGCTCACCGACAATCCGAAGTTGCTGACCGCGGGCGTGCTGGACACCGCCAGCAAACCGAACGACAGCCAGGTGGTCAGCGCGGCGAGCAAGGTGCCGAGCAGGCTGACGGCAGCCCCGCCGATGTGTTCACGCATCAAAATCGCGTAATCAACGCTGATCGCCGTCACCAGCAATAACCCGAACAGGCTGAACAGAGTCAGCGGCTGCCCCAACCAGCCGAGGCTGGCCACGCTGCACAGTGCGGCTAACAGCGGCAATGCAACAATGCGCAGCGCGCCGCTTAAGCCAAAGGGCGCGATCAACAGCAAGACGATCAGCACGCACGACAACAGCTTCAATTCTGCCGCGCTGATCTGGGTGGCCGCGAACACGCCATTCAAGTCGCCCAAGCGGTCCACCCACTGTACGCCGGGCAGGCCCTGGGCTTGTTCGCGCAACAGGTCGGGGTTGTTCAAGCCTTGCAGGCTGACCATGGCGGCCACGCCGCTGCCCTGTTTGCCCAGCCACAACGCGCGCCACGGTTCGGCCAATGGCCCGGTGAGCGCGGCGTCTATAGTTTGCTCGGGCAACGCTTCTAACTGTGCGAGTTCATGTTGCAGCGCGGCCTCGGGCACGCCCAGTTCCAGCAGCGGTTGCCAGTGCTGTGGCAGTTGCTTCAAGGCCGTGCGCAGGTGTTGTTGCTCGCTCGGCAGGCTGACTAATTGGCCCAGGGCCAAATAGCCTTGTAGCTGGCCGGTGCTGACCAGTTGATCCAGGCGCTCGCGCAGCACGGTTTGGCGTTCAAGCAGTTGCTGCTCATTGTCGGCGCGCACCAAAAAAAACTGGCTGGTCGGTTGGTAGCCGGTAATGCGCGCAATGGCCTGGGCTTGTGCTGTTAGTTGAGGCGGTGCACCGACCCATTGGCGAATATCGTTTTTGCTGGTCAGTTGCCACACGCCTGCTGCACAAAAGGCCAGCAGTAAGGCCAATAGCGCGGGCGTGGGGACTTTTTTCAACAGCGCTGCCCGCGCATCCAGCAGGCGTTGCGCGAGGTGCAATGGCCATTGCGCGGGCTGTAACGTCATACCGTTGAGCAGCGCGGGTAGCAGGCACACGGCGCTCAGATACGCCCCGACCAAGCCTGCGGCCGAGAAGATGGCGATTTGGGTCAACGCTGGAAACGGGGTAAACGCCAAGGCCAGATAACCGATGCAACTGGTGGCCAGGCTCAGGCTCAAGCCGGGCAATGTCAGGCGCACGGCAGGCCAACTGCGCCACGGTTTCAGGCTCCAGCTTTTGGACAGGTAATGCAGCGGGTAATCGACGGCCACGCCGATCAGACTGGAGCCCAGCACTAACGTCATCACGTGCAGGCTGCCAAACAAACCGACGCAGGCCACGGCGCCAAACAGCATGCCCACCAGCACCGGAACAAAGGCCAGCAGCACGCGCCAGCGGCGGAATGCGAGCAGCAACAGGAGCAAAATCCCGAAAGTGGCCCCGCCGCCCACCCAGGTGATCTCACGGGTGGCTTGTTGTTGCCCGCTGGCGGCGTAGAGCAGGCCACTGGCGGCGAGTAGCTGCACGTTCTGGCTGGCGGCCTGTTCGCGGCTGTGCTCAACCAGTGCGGCCACTTGCAGGGGCAGCTTCATGTCAAAGGCATCACCCTGCGTGCGGGCGCGCAGCAATACCCAACTGTTGCCGTCGGCGTCAGCGATCAAGGCGCCGCTGCCGATGTCCAGTTGCACCGCGCCGCGTTGCGGCTGGCTGTTCTGGATGCGCCCGGTCAGGCCCAGCCAGTCGTCCTGGCTGGGTACCAGGCTAAAGCCGCTGAACGGGTCGAACAGCGCTTGCACGCGTTGCTGGATAAAGGCGTCAGGGTGTTCGATCAGTTGTGTACGGTCAGCTTGCGCAAGCATTGCCAGGCGCCCGCGCAGCAGTTGCTCGCGCAGGGCGGGCAAGTCGGCTTGCAGGTTCCACTGGACCTTTTCAAACAGCCCGCTGGCCTGCCACTGCTCGCCCAGCTGGCGAGCGGTGGTAATGGCTTGCTGGCGATCAGCGCTGCCCACCAGCAGCAGCACCTCTCGGTTGAGGGGTTCTTGCATGCGCTGCTCGGCGTTCTGTAGCAGTGCGTCCGGAGTGTGGCCGGGCACCAGTTCCATCAGGTTGGCCGACAGCGGCGGGCCATGCCGCCATTGCCAGCCGGCCAGTGCGAGCACGACCAGCAGCAGGATCAAAAAGCCCCGGGGCAACCAGCGTTCACTGCGCAAAGTCGTGCTGCTCCGCGTCGCTCAAGGGTAAGTGGCTGATGCTGTTTTGCAGCTTCAGCACGGTGCTGTCGCCTTGGGTTTCCTGCAACTCGATGCGTTGCACCCGCTCGCCGCCGTCGATGTTGATTTGTGTGAACACCTGCTTGAGCAACAGCGAGCGCGGGGTCAGGGTGAGCGTCCACTGCGTCGGTTGGCCTTGCAGGCGCAGCTCGAAATCACGCTGTAGCCCGCTGCTGTCGCCTTGCAACACGGCGAGGAACAGGCGGTTCTGCTCAGCGCCTGCGCTCTTGCCGGGGAGCATTTGCCACTCGCTGCCATTGCGTCGGGCAATGCCGAGGGCGGTGATGCGGTAGTCCTGTTTGAGCGGGGTGTTGAGTTGCCACAACAGGCCGTGATCTTTGGCCAGTACAAAGGTGCCGGTGCTGGTCAGCGGCTTGGGTAGCGCGCGCAGGTGTTTTTCCTGGATGAAATCACCGTGGATCACCTGCGGCCTGGCCAGTTGATCGCTCAGTTGTTGCAGGTCGAAGGCGTGGGCCAATGGTGATAATCCGAGCAGCAAAGCGGCTACGTACGCCTTGTAGTCGCTGCCGAAGGCTGCGATAAGAGCCGAAAAACGCGACCCCTTCGGGCTCGATCGCAGCCTGCGGCAGCGACTACACAGAGCAGCAATCAGCTTCATGCCAGCACCTTCGCAATCGCATCGATCAAGCATTTGGGCGACGCCAGTTGCATCTCCCGGTCGGCAATCCTGACCGCGACCTGCACCGTGCAGGCGCGGGTCAGGCGTTCGCCGGTGGCCGCATCGGTGATCAGGTAGTTGATCTTCAGACGGTTCTCCCACTCCACGAGGCTGGCGCGAACGTTGATCCGTTGGCCGAAGGTGGCGCCGCGCACATAGCGCAGTTGCAGGTCGATCACCGGCCACGCGTAGCCCGCGTCGAGCATCTGCGTGTAGTTGTGCCCGATGTGATCGAGCAAGGCGCAGCGGGCGACTTCGAGGTATTTGACGTAATGCCCGTGCCACACCACGTGCATCGTGTCGATATCGAAAAACGGCACCAGGACTTCGGTGTCGACGTGCAAAACGCCTTTGCTACGCATGCAGCCTCCAGTGTTGTTGGGCAATACGGGCCAGGCACAGGCGCAGTTCGGCTTCCAGTGCGCGGTCTTCAATGACGGGGGCGAAATCCTTGGCCAGTTCAGCGTGCATGTCGGCCAGTGCGGTGGGTAGCGGGCGGGCGTCTGCGTCGCGGCTGCGCAGCCACACACCCTGGTGGGCAGCCAGCAACGTCGCGGCGGCCACTTGCTCGGTCAGCTCCAGCACACGAATGGCGTCACGGGCGGCAATGGTGCCCATGCTCACTTTGTCCTGGTTGTGGCATTCGGTTGAGCGCGAGAAGACGCTGGCCGGCATCGTGTTTTTCAGGGCTTCGGCGGTCCAGGCGCTGGCGCCGATCTGTACCGCTTTAAAGCCGTGGTTGAGCATCGCCCGTTCGGCGCTGGCGCCCGAGAGGTTGCTTGGCAAGCCGTGGTTGTAACGTACGTCTACCAACAGCGCGAGTTGGCGATCAAGCAGGTCAGCGACGTTGGCCACCAGGGTTTTGAGGCTGTCCATGGCGAAGGCAATGTGCCCGCCATAGAAGTGCCCGCCGTGCAGCACGCGTTCTTCTTCGGCGTCGATGATCGGGTTGTCGTTGGCGCTGTTGAGTTCGACTTCGATAAACCCGCGCAGCCAGTTCAGGCTGTCAGCCAGAACGCCCAGCACATGGGGCGCGCAGCGCAGCGAGTAACGGTCTTGCAGGCGATGCAGCGGCGCGGTCGGGGCGTCGATGGCGAGGTCCTGGCGCAACCATGCCGCCACTTGCATTTGCCCTGGATGCGGCTTGGCGGCGAACAGACGCTCATCGAAGTGTTCAGGGTTACCTTGCAACGCCACCACGTTGAGTGCCGTGATGCGGGTCGCCAACTTGAGCAGGTAATCGGCGCGGGCATACGCCAGGCACGCAAGGCCGGTCATCACGGCCGTGCCGTTCATCAGCGCCAGCGCTTCCTTGGGCCGCAGCACCAGCGGCGTCCAGCCCAGTTCGCGGAGCACGTCAGCC